>DCTH01000209.1 GCA_002329495.1 Syntrophothermus sp. UBA1445
TATGTGAACCAGACCTTCCTTGCCAGACATGCCCAACACACCGGGAATAATCTCCACGAAAGCTCCGAAGTCCATCACTCTGACCACCCGGCCGATGTAGGTCTTACCTACCTCCACCTCTTTAACCAGGCAATCGATAAGGTTGCGAGCTTTTTCGGCTGCTTCCTGATCCACTGCCGTAATATACAGGGAGCCGTCATCCTCAATATCAATTTTTGCACCGGTCTCATCAACAATCTTTTTGATGGTCTTGCCGCCGGCACCGATTACCTCCCTGATCTTTTCCGGGTGGATGGTCATCTTGATCATACGGGGAGCATAAGGTGACAGTTCGGGATTGGGTTGACTTATGGTCTGCAGCATGATATTCAGAATGTGCATTCTGCCTTCCCGGGCCTGGGCCAGTGCCTTCTCCAGTATTTCGCGGGTAACTCCGGCTATTTTGATATCCATCTGCAAGGCAGTTATCCCTTTGGGGGTACCGGCCACCTTGAAGTCCATATCACCCAGGGNNCCCTGAATGTCGCTCAGGATCGCAAAGCGGTCATCCTCTTTAATCAAACCCATGGCAATGCCGGATACCGGTGCTTTGATGGGAACCCCCGCATGCATCAGGGAAAGGGTGCTGCCGCAGACACTGCCCATTGATGTTGAACCATTGGATTCCAATACCTCAGAAACCACCCTGATGGTGTACGCAAAATCTTCCTGGGAAGGAATCATGTAATACAGAGCTCTCTCCGCCAGGGCTCCGTGTCCGATCTCACGACGGCCCGGGCCTCTCATAGGCTTGGTCTCGCCGACACTGTACGGCGGGAAGTTGTAGTGATGCAGATACCGTTTGGATTCAGCCGCTCCCAGCCCGTCGAGAATCTGCTCCTCACTGGCCGCTCCCAGGGTGGTTACAGACAACACCTGGGTCTGCCCCCGGGTAAACAGTCCTGATCCATGGGGACGGGGCAGGACGCCGACCTCGCAGGTTATTGGTCTTACCTCATTAAGGGCCCGACCATCAACCCGTTTCCCCTCATTCAGGATCATTTGGCGGACAATCTCTTTCTCGAGGCGTTCGAGAACGTTCATGATGTCAGCCGATCTTTCCGGGAATACAACTTCGAAATGGTCCAAAATCTCTTTCATAACTTCTTCGGTCTGTTCTTCCCGCAGAAGTTTATCAGGACATTGAACAGCTTCCTGAATCCTGTTCCAGGAGTATTCCCGGACCGCAGCCTCAATCTCCGGCTCAATTTCCACCAGTTCGAACGTTGCTTTGGGCTTGCCTATCTCGGCAACGATCTTCTCCTGGAAGGCAACGATTTCTTTTATCGCATCGTGGGCCAGGAATATGGCATCCAGCATCTTGGCTTCCGGTATTTCGTTGGCCCCAGCCTCCACCATCATGATAGCGTCCTTGGTACCGGCCACTGCCAGGTGCATATCACTCTTTTCGCTCTGTTCGACGGTAGGATTAACAACCAGTTCACCGTCAACCATCCCGATTATTACGGCTGCCACAGGACCGGCAAACGGAATATCCGAGATTGACAGGGCTATGGAGGCAGGAATTATGGCGGTCACATCCGGTGAATTGTCCTGTTCCACTGACATTATGGTAGCTACAACATGAACATCATTACGGAACCCTTTGGGGAACAGAGGCCGGATAGGCCGGTCTATCAAACGTGCTGACAGGGTTGCAGTCTCGGTGGGCCGTCCCTCTCGTTTTATAAACCCACCGGGGATTTTACCCACGGCATACATCCGCTCCTCATAGTCTACGGTCAGGGGAAAAAAGTCGATACCCTCCCGTGGCTTTTTGGACATGGTGGCTGTAACCAGAACGGCAGTTTCGCCGTAATATAGCATGGCTGCACCATTGGCCTGTTTTGCTACCTTACCGATTTCGACTTTGAGCGGTCGTCCGGCAATCACCGTTTCATAGATGTGGGTCATCCACATCCCTCCTTATAATTATTAACCTTGTACACCAAGTGACTTTTAAAAAACCCCGGTCACAAAGAGACCGGGTTATATTTACCAGCCTTTGACTTCTACCGACTATATCCAAGGTCGGTAGAGCAGGATGCAGCAGATGAGAGACCATGATCCTGCTGGAACCCGTTAAAGAAAAGAGCGGGCATAGCCGCTCTTTTTCTATCTGCGCAGACCCAGTCTGGTAACGATGGCACGATATCGTTCGAAATCCTTGTCCTGCAAATAGTCCAACAAGGCCCGTCGTTGGCCAACCATCTTCAATAGCCCTCTTCTCGAATGGTGATCCTTCTTGTGTATTTTGAGATGTTCATTGAGATAGTTGATGCGGTTGGTAAGTAATGCGATTTGAACCTCCGGGGATCCGGTGTCATTCTCATGGATCTGAAAGTCTTTTATCAGTTCCTGTTTCTTGTCTTGATCAAGTGCCATTTCTTCACCTCCTCTTCTTTAAAATCGCCTCCAGCCAAGATATCCGTCGGAGTTTCGGATATCCGCGCCAGGGTTCATGATTTGCCGATGACGGTGATTACTAACCGCCCGTCATCTATATCCTTGACGACAAGATCAAAGACCTTGCCGCTGCGGGCTACAAAACCTCGAAATCTTGTAGCGACAGGTATTTGTCCCGGGATTTTAAGGCTGGCTTCGTACAGGTCTTCATCATCTATACCCACTTGTCGATAGTCTCTAAGCCGTTTTCGGCTGTGCTCTGTAATTAAGACCCTCACTCACAACTCACCCGGATTTACCCGTCACTTTCGCAGATTATGGCGTATAAAGCATCCTTAAACGCCAGTCTTGAGGGGTTATTTTCCCCCAAAAGGTTATACCATGATTCCAGTTCATCACGGAGCATTACAAATACGTCGCTGAAATATGCGACCGACACCATATTAATTGCATCCACTAATTTATTATGCTCTTCAACCATAAAAGGTACCACCGCCCGGCGAATAGCTATGCGTACCGGAAATAATTGTAGCATAGAGCAATTCCAATGTAAACTTAACCCAGCAAGATGCCATTGTGAGTCGAGGCCCCGAGAATCCTATCATATAAGCCTTTTTCTCTTAGCACGGTACACCCAAGCTACGGTATGTGTTAATATACTCTTTTCCTAAGGTCCCCATGCAAGTATATATTGCCATGAAAAGTCAAGTTTTTCTCATTATTTATGAGTATGACTGCTGTTTCAGTATCGATTTGGCGT
This sequence comes from Syntrophothermus sp. UBA1445, assembly GCA_002329495.1. Classification (GTDB taxonomy): domain Bacteria; phylum Bacillota; class Syntrophomonadia; order Syntrophomonadales; family DTU052; genus DTU052. The sequence goes on from DCTH01000209.1 coordinate 3,206, forward strand.
TCTGTATATCTCGTTCTATCTGTTGGATCAAATGCTCTTTATTGGGAAACTTGCGTTCATCCCGCAGTTTTTTGATCAGGTAAACAGTGATTTCCCGGTCGTATAAAATCTCGTTGAAGTCCAACAGGTGAGCTTCAGCTACCAGCGGGTATTCCTGGTGAAAGGTGGGTTTGTAACCTATGTTCAATACCGCATCATACGCTGTCCCATCAACCAGGGCCTGAGCTGCATAGACACCTCTTGCGGGCCGGGCCATTTCGGGTACAAAATCAAGATTGGCAGTGGGGAATTTGATATCTCTCCCTTCTCCACGCTGTACCTTGCCCTGCAGCGATGGCCACCTGCCAGTCAGTTCATGGACTGCCTCCACGTTTCCATCCTCTAAACACCTGCGGACCAGGGTGCTTGAAACCACCTTCCCGTTTACCTTTACCGGTTCAATAATGTGGACGGCAAATCCCATCTTATCGCCCAGTTGCTGCAGGAGTTGGGCGTCTCCGGAAGCACCTCTCCCAAAGTAGTAGTTATAGCCGACATAAACTGACGAGGCATTAAAGGCTTTGAGGATAATGTTTTCCACAAAATACTCCGGAGACCAGGAAGCGATCTCTTTCGTAAAAGGAGTTATAACCAGATAATCGAGGCCCATTTGTTTAAGAATTTCGGCCTTCTGATCAACAGTTGTCAGTAATCTTGGAGCTTCCTTGGAAAGTACTTTACGCGGATGCGGGTCAAAGACCATCACCACTGAACTCCCTGCGCCTTTGGCCTCCTTGATGGTTTGGCGGATAAGGTACTGATGTCCCTTATGTACGCCGTCAAAGTTACCCAGAGCCACAACAATCGGCTTTTTGGCTTTGAAATTTTCGATATTTGTAACAATTTCCATGTGGTTTATATTTTACCCCCTAGTCAGGACTTTTTCCGGCTGCAGCAGCTCTTTATCAGCTGCTATCTGGCCTCGGGCAATAGCCAGAAGTTCTTCATTCTGGTCGTAGATCCGGTATAATTCGTGGTTTTTTACTCCCGGCCAGGGTACTGGTGAGCCGTTAAGGACAGCCCAGATCCGTCCTTCATCCAATTTCACCCTGGGTATACCCTGTAAGGGATAGTCAGGCTTAAGCAGCCGGGCGGTAATTTCCTTGGGATTACTTATCAGTGACTCTAGTTGGCAGGTCTCACCGAGTTTAAAGGGCCCGGAGCGGGTCCTTTTCAATGAACTCAGATAAGCACCACAGCCCAGTTGCTGTCCCACATCATGACAGATGGTCCTGACGTAGGTCCCGGAGGAACAACCGATCATAAATTTTACCGTCTGATGACCGTAATCCCGGGCAATGTCAAGCAGCGTAATGTAATGAACCGTAACCGGTCGTGGTTTGACCTCTACCTCGGTCCCCTGACGGGCCAGTTCGTACAACCGTCGCCCCTGGTGATGAACTGCAGAATACATGGGCGGAACCTGTTCGATTTCGCCGACCATACCAGCCAGGACGGTGGATATATTGACCGCAGATACTTCTTCACTGGAGATATGTGTTATCTGTCCTGTACTATCCTGGGTGTCGGAAACTCCACCCAGTACCATTTCCGCCTGATACTCCTTGGAATTATCACTAATATACCCTATTAATCGGGTTGCATATCCAACCGCAATGGGCAGAACCCCGCTGGCCATGGGATCAAGGGTACCCAGATGTCCCAGTTTTATCTTAGGCAGACATGGTTTCAGCCGGCGGATAACATCATAAGAGGTTATCCCCGAAGGCTTGTCAATGTTTAAAAAACCATTCACCGCAGGTAATCCTCGACTCGTGAAAGTACCGCATTCTTTACCGTTTCCAGCTCACCATGCAGGGTTGCTCCTGCGGCCCGTTTATGGCCCCCGCCTCCCCATTCACTGGCTACCCGGTTAACATCAAGGAACTGCTTGGACCTGAAGCCGACCTTTACCAATCCCGGCTCTATTTCCCGAAACAGTAGTGCGGCCTCCACGTTTTCGATGCTGCGGGCGAGATTGATGGTGCCTTCAAAGTGTTGTCCGACCGCCCCTAGCTCACGTAATACCTCATAACTTAGTTGCATATACGCAATTCGTCCGCCCCCACAAAACTCCAGACTTGCCAGAGCCGCTTTCTGCAGCGCAACCTCCAGCCGGGTCTTGGATTCAAACAGATGGGTTCGTACCAGGTTCTGATCGATTCCGAGTTCCAGGAGTTCGGCGGCCATACGATGGGTGGCGGGACTGGTGCTGGCGTATTGAAAACTTCCGGTATCCATTACTACCCCGCAATACAGGGCAGTGGCAATATCAACGGTAATGGGAGTATTCATGCTTTTCAGCAGACTAAAGACTATCTCACAGGTAGATGAGGCACCTGGATCCACCAGGTTCGCCGTACCATAGCTCTGGTTGCTTACATGGTGGTCGATATTGATTATGGTCTTGCTGTAGGGCAGGACCTGGGCCAGTTTATCACCTACCCGCTCCGGGGTGGCACAGTCCAGATAGACCAGACAATCATTTATCCGGGGGAGGTTTACCAGGGATGCTATGGCTTTGGTACCATTAAGAAACCGGTACATCGCCGGAACCTCATCCTCAATGATGGCGTTGACCTCTTTCCCCATATTCCTTAAGGCCCAGATCATGGCGGTAACCGAACCGATACAGTCACCATCCGGTATAGAGTGGCCCAGGAGGGTAAGGCTGTCCTGACGTGACAGGACCTCCGCCACTGAATCGACCTCATGCTTTTTTACCATTGCTGCTCCCATCATTCTTCAGTTCATCTATTATTGAGGATATCCTTATTCCATGTTCAATTGACTTGTCCAGTTTAAAGAAAATCTCCGGGGCATGTCTTAACCGGATGCGATTTGCCAACTCGGTTCTCACGAAACCCCGGGCCCTCTCCAGAGCCTGCATGGCCTGCTCCTGCTTCTTTTCATCTCCCAACACACTGACCAATATGCGGGCTGAACCCAAATCGTTGGAGACCTCAATCCGGGTAACCGATACCATACTAAGCCGCGGGTCCTTTACATCCTCGGATAGAATGGCAGATATTTCTCTCCTTATTTCCTCGGCTAACTTATCCAGTCTTCGTTTATTCAATCCTTCCACCCACTTTCCGGCAATACCTGTAAGATTATAGCCGCCAGGCTATAACTCGCGGGGGATGTCTTCAATAGTATAGGTTTCTATAATATCTCCTTCTTTTATATCGTTGAATCCCTCAATACCCATTCCGCATTCAAAATTCGTCTGAACTTCCTTGACATCATCCTTGAAGCGTTTGAGGGAAGATAGTTTACCTTCATGGATGATCACCCCGTCACGCAGAACCCGGATATTGGCGTTGCGGGTGACCTTTCCTTCCACCACATAACAACCGGCCACGACCCCGGCTTTCGGTACCTTAAAGGTGGCCCTGACCTCAGTCCGGCCCTGGAATCTTTCCACGTGTTCGGGTTCCAGCAATCCAGCCATAGCTTTCTTGATGTCTTCAATGGTCTCATAAATAACCCGGTAGAGCCTGACCTCAATTCCTTCTTCCTCTGCATACTTGCGGGCCTTGGATTCCGGTCGCACATTAAAACCAATAATTATGGCCTTGGAGGCTGACGCCAGCATAACGTCACTCTCATTAACGGCTCCCACCCCGGTATGAATCACATTGACCTTGACCTCGTTGGTCGACAGACGATTCAGGGATTGAGTGAGGGCTTCGACTGACCCCTGAACATCGCCCTTGACAATCAGGTTCAGTTCCTTGACTTCGCCCTCTTGAATCTGCTTGAAGAAGTCATCCAAAGAGACCTTACTGGTTTTGGCCTGCTCCTCCCGTTTCTTTTCCCCTAAACGTAGGGAGCTCACCTGGCGGGCGACTTTTTCATCAACCACCCGGAAGATGTCACCTGCCATGGGAACATCGGTCAATCCCAGGACCTCAACCGGAGTAGAGGGTCCGGCTTCGCTGACCCGGTTACCCATGGCATCTACCATGGCTCTTACTTTTCCAAAGGTGGTTCCACAGATCAGGCTGTCTCCGACCCGCAGGGTACCTTTCTGCACCAGAACAGTAGCCACAGGACCCCGTCCCCGATCCAGCTGTCCTTCTATTACTACCCCTTCGGCGTCACGGTCCGGGTCGGCCTTCAGTTCCCGCATTTCCGCTACCAGAAGAATCATTTCCAGGAGCAGATCGATCCCTTCACGGCTCTTGGCTGATACTGGAACAAAGATGGTATCTCCACCCCATTCCTCGGGTATTAATTGGTATTCAGCCAACTGCTGCTTAACCCGATCGGGATTGGCGTTCTCCTTGTCGATTTTATTGACCGCGATCAGTATCGGCACCTGGGCGGCTTTGGAGTGATTAATGGCCTCAACGGTCTGAGGCATCACCCCATCATCAGCAGCTACCACCAGGATTGCGATATCAGTTGCCTGCGCCCCTCTGGCTCTCATGGCGGTAAAGGCTTCATGGCCCGGGGTATCAATGAAGGTTATTTTTTCGTTCCGGACCACCACCTGGTAAGCACCGATATGCTGGGTAATACCGCCGGCCTCTTTGGCGACCACGTTGGTTTCCCGAATAGCATCCAAAAGCGAGGTTTTTCCGTGGTCAACATGGCCCATAACCGTAACCACCGGTGGTCTGGGCTTCATCTTACTGATATCGTCTTCCTTTTGCTCCAGCAGCATCTCTTCGGCAGTCTTTTCTCTCTCTACCCGAACATTAAACTCTGAAGCAATCAGCTCAGCGACATCAAATTCGATGCTATTATTCAGGGATGCTGTTATGTTCAACTGCATCAGTCTCTTAATAACTTCTGCCGGGCTCTTGGCTAATTTGGCTGCTAATTCTCTTACAGTTATAGTATCTTCAATAGTTATCATTTCTGGTGTTGCTTCCTGTTTCTGTTCGGGTCTTTTGCCCTTTTTCTTGGGTTTGCCCCTGGTTGGTTTGGGAGTTTTGGGTGCCCCGAACGTTTTAACGCGAAAATCTGATTTTGGCTGTTTGGCAACATGATCCTCGAGTGGCGGTTCCTTTTCTGGTTTCCTGATCTTTGGTGGAACCTCCGCCGCCTTCTCTGCCGGACGTGCTGCGTTCGATGGTTTCTTGGGCTGTGTCTTCCCGGGTGGGGAAACCATATTCCGCCCCGGGGTTTTAACTGTGGGTGTTGCCGGTGGTGCCGGTGGTACCGGCGGTTTTGGTTCTGCCTTTGGTTTGGGAGTCCTCTCAACCCGCTTGGGTTCTTCCGGCACTATCTCTTTGGGCTTGGTCTTTGGCTCCTCGACCGGTTTTATCTGCTCCTCAGGTTCACGCAGTTTTCGCTTAACCCATTCTCCCTGCTGGTCCTCCATGGTACTCATGTGATTCTTCACATCGATGCCCAGGTCTTTTATGATCCTGACTAAATCCTTGCTTGGGATATTGAGTTCTTTAGCGAGCTCGTGAACTCTTATTTTTGCCATTCGACCACCCCCATATCATTCGCTTCATCAACCTGCAGTTCATCCAACGCCTTTAGAATGGCTTGGGCAAAACCCCGGTCGTTGATAGTCAAGGCTACCCGGTAGGCCTTTCCAACATGAGCACCCAAACGATACTTGTCACCGAGTACCAGCCACGGTATGTCGCGTTTCCGGCTGGAAGAAACCAGTTCATCCTTAGTTTTTTCAGAGATATCACGGCTAATAATCAACAGAGAAGCTCTTCTCCGCAGTAGACTGCTTTTAGCCGCCATACTCCCTGAAGAAACCAGACCTGCCTTGCAGGCTAATCCAATTAATTGGTAAATATTCTTCTTCAATCTATCACCAGTTCTTTCCTGAGTCTTAGAATTATGTCTTCAGGTATCTCCCTTTCCAGTGCCTTTTGCAGGCGTTTGCCCTTAATGGCCTGGTTGAAACACTGAGCATCCGGACAAATATAGGCCCCTCTTCCAGCCTTCTTACCCGACGGGTCTACCAGTATGGTTTCATCAGGAGTCCTGACAATCCTAATAAGTTCTTTTTTGTTTTTCATCTCCCGGCAGCCTACACACATACGCTGGGGGATTTTACGGACTTTCGCCAAGCCTATTCTTCCTCCTTGATAGCCTGCGACTCACTCTTGATATCGATTTTCCACCCCGTCAACTTGGCTGCTAATCTGGCGTTTTGCCCTTCTTTCCCTATGGCCAGGGAGAGTTGATGGTCTGGGACTACCACCCGTGATGTCTTCTCGGTTTCGTTGACCTCAACCTGCAGGACCTTGGCCGGGCTCAAGGCATTGCCAATGTAAATGCCCATGTCCTGACTCCATTTTATTATGTCAATTTTTTCCCCATTCAGTTCGCGTACAATATTTTGTACCCTCATGCCCCGGTGGCCCACACAGGCTCCGACGGGATCGATCTTGTCGTCCCTGGATATGACCGCGATCTTGGACCTATAACCGGCTTCGCGGGCAATTGATTTGATCTCGACCAGGCCTTCAAAAATCTCGGGTACCTCTAATTCAAACAGCCGACGCAGAAAATAGGGATGGGAGCGCGATACCGTTATCTGCGGACCCTTGGCGGATTTTTTGACCTCCGAGATGTAACACTTGATCCTCTGGCCCTGCGCAAAGGTCTCGCCCGGAATCTGGTCCTGCGGGAGCATAACAGCTTCGGTGGGACCAAGATTGATTATTATTACCTTCTGTTCTGTCCGCTGCACGGTTCCAGCCACAATCTCGCCTTCGCGGTTGGAATACTCATCAAAGATGACATTTCTTTCTGCTTCCCGCAGCCTCTGGATTACAACCTGTTTGGCAGTCTGGGCGGCAATGCGGCCAAAATTGCTAGGGGTTACCTCAACCTCGACCTCGTCTCCGATCTGGGCCTCACTGTTGATCAAGCGGGCTTCGGTAAGGTTTATCTCGGTTTTATCATCTACCACTTCATCGGTTACCGTCTTGCGCGAGAATACCTTCACATCACCGGTTTCCGAATTCATCTCCACTTCAACATTCTGATTTGATCCGAAGTTCTTTTTGTAGGCAGTCTTTAAAGCCGACTCAATAGCATCAATCAGAACCTCTTTGGGGATTCCCCGTTCTTTTTCCAATTCAACCAAAGCCTGAATCAACTCACCAGACATGGCTTAACGCCTCCTCTAAAATTCTTGACACTAAACGAATCGGGCAGCATCCTACCTCTACAATTCTACCACCAATCTGACCTGTTTAGCGTTGCTTCTTGGAATAAATACCGTTTTCCCTTCAATCTCCAGAACAATACTATCGTTTTCAATCCCCCTGAGAGTTCCTTTGAAGTTCTTTTGCCCTTCCAGGGCTTCATAGGTTTTCAGCTTGACGGTTCGGCCGCTGAATCTTTGAAAATCGCGGTCCTTTTTTATCACCCGATCCAGACCGGGTGACGACACTTCTAGCGTGTAGGCGTGATCGATCAGCCCATTTTTCTCCAGGATCTCACCTATCACACCACTTGCCTGCTGGCACCGGTTATGATCGACCCCATCCATGTGGTCAATGAAAACTCGAAATACCCAATCACCATGCTCTTTTCTGTATTCTATATCAACTATCTCTATTTCCAATGCTGCAAGTGCCTGCTCCAGCAGTGGTTCGGATTTCGCTACAACCTCCTGGTTTTTCACTCTTGCACCTCCGACCTGGTTAGAACAGAAAAAGTGGGTTTCAACCCACTCTTCTCGCGGAAATATTTATGCGACAACAATTGGAGTATACCACATCGCCGTAATGCATTCAACCCTGACCCTTACTTAAGATTATAGGGATTTTCGGTGATTTTTAGACAGGCGAAACCATATTTCATCCCTATCAGGCAATTTCAAGCAAACAGACTCAGCTGGTCGGTGGAGGGAAGATCCTTCAGGCACCCGCTTTTTTCCAGAATATCCATGACCGTTTTATTCACCCGGCCCCGGCGCTGCAGGTCTTCCAATGAGGTAAACCTGCCCTGTGCCCTTCCCTCAACCAGGTTATGGGCTGCAGTCAGCCCTACCCCGGGCAAGGCGGAGAACGGGACCAGGAGTCCATCAGGTACTATCTCGAAGCGGCTGGCATCAGACCGATAAAGGTCTACCGGATAGAAACGGTATCCCCGGACCCACATTTCGAGGGCCACCTCCAATACCGGGATCAAGTTTTTGTCCTTGGCCGAAGCCTGCTGCCCCATGCCTTCGATCTCCTCCAATCGCTGTCTAACCGCGTCGGGCCCGATCATGATCACCTCATCAAAGTCCTGAGCACGGATGGAAAAATAGCTGGAGTAAAAGGCCAGGGGATAATAGACCTTGTAATAGGCTATCCGGTAAGCCATCATAACATAGGCAACCGCATGGGCCTTGGGAAACATGTACTCAATCCGGTTACAGGAGTCGATATACCACTGGGGTACGTTGTTGGCCTTCATGTCTTCAGCCTCATCCGCAGTGAGACCTTTCCCCTTGCGCACTTTCTCCATGATCTTGAAGGAATCCTTCTTGCCCATACCTTTCGAGATCAGGTAAATCATGATGTCATCACGCGTTGCGATCACCTCAGCCAGGCTGGCGGTGTTGCTCTTAATCAGGTCATGGGCGTTGTTCACCCAGACATTGGTGCCATGTGACAGCCCGCTTATCCGGACCAGCTCAGCAAAAGTCCGGGGGCGGGTGACCTCGAGCATCTGGCGGACAAATCTGGTGTTAAACTCTGGAACCCCATAGGTACCGACCTGAGATCGGATATCCTCAGGTTTTACTCCCAGTGACTCCACCCCGGAAAACAGGGCCATGGTCAATGGCTCATCTAGGCTTACCCCGGTGGCCTTAAACCCGGTTAAATCCTCCAGGGACTTGATCATGGTTGGGTCATCGTGCCCCAGGATATCCAGCTTAACCAGCACCCCACTCAAGGCCTCGTACTCGAAATGTGTTGTCCGCACATCGGATTTCATATCATCAGCCGGGTGCTGAATTGGGGTAAACTGGTGCACATTCATATGCCCGGGGACGATCATCAGACCACCCGGGTGCTGTCCGGTGGTCCGCTTGACCCCGGTAATTCCGCGCACCAATCGGTCAATCTCAGCCCGGCGCAGCCTTAAGCCCATTTCCTCTTCGTATTTCTTTACAAATCCATAGGCGGTCTTCTCACCGATAGTGGAAATAGTACCGGCTCGGAAAACATGGTCTTTGCCAAAAAGTTCCTCCACAAACTGGTGCGCCCGGCTCTGGTAGTCGCCAGAAAAGTTGAGGTCAATATCCGGGACCTTGTCCCCCTCGAAACCCAGAAAGGTTTCAAAAGGTATGTCAAACCCGTCCCGCTTTAACTCCTGTCCGCATTCAGGACAGTTGGCCCGCGGGAGGTCAACACCGCTGAACACTGAACCATCCTCTATAAATCTCGAAAAACCACAGTTGCAGCGGTAGTGGGGTACCAGCGGGTTAACTTCCGTTATCCCGGCCAAGAAAGCAGTTAGAGATGAGCCCACTGATCCCCGGGACCCCACCAGGTAACCGTCACTGTTGGATTTCCTGACCAGTTCGTAGGCAAACAGGTAGAGTTCGCTGAACCCATGTTTGGTAATCGAATTAAGCTCGCGGTCAAGCCTCTCCTCAACCTGTTGAGGCAGCGGCTCTTTGTATAAGTCCCGGGCTGTGTCCCAGACCAGACTGGTCAGTTTTTCTGCCGCTCCCTCCATCATGGGCGCAAAATACCCGTCCGGAACCGGCCGGATCTCCTGGCAAATGTCAGCAATGGCGTTGGGATTAGTAACCACCACCTCCCAGGCCAGGTCTTCGCCCAGGTAGCTGAACTCTTTAAGCATCTCTTCAGTGGTACGATAAAAAAGCGGTGCCTGATTCTCAGCATCGGTAAATCCCTTGCCCGCCTGGATTATGCGGCGAAAGATTTCGTGCTCGGGATCCAGGAAATGAACATCGCCCGTTGCCACCACCGGTTTTTGCAGTACTCTTCCCAACTCCAGGACCCGCTGATTGATACCGATAAGGTCCTGGCGGTTATCCACAATGCCGTCCCGCACCAGAAACTCATTGTTGCCCAGAGGCTGAATCTCCAGGTAGTCGTAAAATTCGGCCATCTGCAGCAGATCTTCCTGCTCCTTGCCCTCCACTATGCTTCTGATGATTTCACCACTCTCACAGGCGCTCCCCACCAACAGCCCTTCTCTCATGGCCAGGAGTTCGGACCGCAGTATTCGGGGGGTACGGTAGAAGTTATCGAGGTAGGAGGTGCTGACCAGTTGATACAGGTTGCGGAGGCCCTCCTGACTGGCTGCCAGAAGTATTATATGATAAGGGTGGTCCTGCCGGGGCTGGTCGACCAGGTAGGCTTCAACCCCGTAAATTACTTTGATCCCCAGTTTCCTGGCGGCTTCATCAGCCTGGGGAAAGGCCTGGATGGAACCGTGGTCGGTTATGGCCACTGCTTTATGACCAAAGCTGGCCACCCTCTGCATCAGTTCGCCGATATGAGTAAGACCGTCCATGGTGCTCATGGTGGTATGCAAGTGTAGCTCAACTCTTTTGGTCTTCGCGTTGTCGGACCGGCCCTCCAGTTTTATGGCTTCCATGTGATCGGCAAAGAGGACCAGTTCTTTCTCAAAGCTGTCATAGCGTACCCCGCCCCAGACCCTGACTGACATTCCGGTATCAAAGGTGTCTTCATCAAACCTTTTTACGGTTATGGAATCTGAAAAGTCCGTTATATCGTAGGTGATTACCTGTCTTCCATCCTTTAGCTGCCGTGATTTCTTATTGATTATCCGGCCTTCGACCATTACCCGGTCCAGGCCTTCCTGCAGTTCTCTGATTGCCATGGGCGGTGCCTCGGGCGGTCCTACCTTTGACCGGCTGTTGCGCCGCGACCCTTTGCTCCGCCGTTTAAAGGGCTCGCTGGGCAGGATATTGTCCTCGGCACTGGCTGTTCTTTCGACAATACCAGAGGGTTCCTGATTAATCTGGTGCCGGGCGGATACCAGAAATACCATCCGATAGTTACTGAAAATCCATTCCTCAATTTGGCCGCAGATCTCACGTTCAATGGCCTGCTGCCAGCTCGAGGATTCCTTGAACATAATGATAAGGTGGTCATTCTCAACCTGACAGGTGGATTGGCCAAGCAGGATCCGGTCCGCTTCATCTAGGTCGCTTATTATTTGCGGCCAGTCCTTTTCGACTATTGCTGCCAGACAGGAAGCCGGATTCTGCGGTTGGGCTATGACCTGAACCGAATTAAGGTCAGTCACCCGGTTCAATATCTCCTGACCAACCAAATTAAGCCTGGCTGCCGGAACCGGTTCATCGACAACCAGTACCAGCTTCCAGGCGTTTTCATCCACCAGAACTGAGACCTCTTGAATTACG
>DCTH01000210.1:0-503 GCA_002329495.1 Syntrophothermus sp. UBA1445
CGGGGACACCATACTAAATTATTGGGGCGGATGAATCCGCAAATAATTTGTTATGGTGTCCCCCATACAACACCTGTCGCCAACACCAAATCGTATCTTATCTGAGGTAACCCATCTTCTTGGCCCCAAACATCAACTCATCGCGGAAATCCGGGTGGGCGATGGAGATGAGGTTCTTTACCCGGGTCTTGATGCTCTGACCTTTCAGTAGAACCGCACCGTATTCGGTTACTACCCAGTGAACCTCGGTACGGGGGGTGGTTACGAAACTCCCCGGATACAGCTGGGGCACGATCTTTGACTGTCTTTGTCCCTGCTTGTCTATGAACGTAGACTCCAGGCACATAAAGGACTTGCCACCTTTGGACATCCAGGCACCCTGGACGAAATCCAACTGTCCCCCGGTCGAGGCAAACTGCACCGGTCCGATGGCCTCTGATGCGCATTGGCCGGTAAGGTCGATCTGCAAGGTGGCATTGATGGAAATCATATTATCATTCTGG
>DCTH01000210.1:532-6948 GCA_002329495.1 Syntrophothermus sp. UBA1445
TTGGCAAAGGCCGCAACCCATTTATGGGGCATGAAGGTTTTTTTACGGCTGGTTACAACCCCGGCTTCGTACAGATCCAGGTACACCTCCGGTATAACCTCGGTATGTACTCCCAGATCACGTTTATCCATCAGACAGTACCCCACCGCGGTAGGAATGCCGCCAACACCCAGCTGCAAGGTGGCACCATCGGGAACCATCTCCGCAATGTAATGCCCTATGGCTTCCCATTCCGTCTTGGTAGGTATTTCAGGTTGTTCAATCATAGGAAGGTCATGCTCAATAATCACATCGACCTCGGAGATGTGCAGGTGGTTGTTGCCGTAAGTCCGAGGCATGTACTTGTTCACTTCCACTATTAACAACCGCCGGTGAGGGTTTGACTTCGCCATATCCCATCCGAAGTCCACATTAATGCCGGTACTGAAGAATCCATGACTGTCCATAGGTGCAACCCTTAAAACCGAAACCTGTACCGGACGCAATCCCCTTGAGGATATCTTCTCCAGGTCGCTGAATTTATTGGGGGTATGAGTATAATAGCCTTCTTTAATCCTGGGCCTCTCATCCTTAATAAAAAATGAGTCGAATTCAATCCTGTCCTCTATCTCCGGATCCAACAACGGCATACCTTCCACCATACTGGCAGCGATAATCGTTGGTTTGTGCAGCTTACCTGCCATTACCCGCTTGCGTAACGCTTCATATAATCCAACCGGCTGACCGTTACCAAAAGCGGAACNNTCTTCATCACGGATCATCGCTGCTGCTTCATCAGCAGTTGTCAGCTTGGACTTGTACATCTCGTGCCATTTTTGATACATGCTCTTCCTCCAACTGTCGTTATTCACTGCAAATTGCGTATGATATTGTAAAAGTAATTCCCTATATTAAAGTATAACTCGAAACATGCCAATCAGGGACCATAAAATGTGTCGAATTTTGAGACAATTAAAACAAGCGTACATGGGGCAAGTCGGGGNNCCCGACTTGCCCCTCTTGTTTTACGCAGGGGCGATGCAGAGTGGATTATCGTTACGGGGGTTGTTCACCAGGTTCGAAACCGGATAGGATGTTAGTTCAGGAGGTGACCAGAGGTTCTTGATAAATGAGCCTACCTCAGCGGGAGTTGTTCCCTGCAGGCCATAGAGCCAGAAATCCTCCTGTTCAGGATTTAGCACCAGGGGCATCCGATCATGGATATGTTTGACCGGTGCGGTGGGTGAGGTTGTCAGTATGGTATAGGTAAACAGGAGATCACCAGCGGGATCCTGCCACTGTTCCCACAGACCGGCCAACCCAAACACTTCGCGATCCGGCCTGACTATTCGCAGAGCCTGCTTCCCGGCCCCGGTTTTCTGCCATTCGTAGTATCCATCCGCCGGTACAATGCAGCGTCGCTGGCGAAGAGCATATTTGAAAGCCGGCTTCTCGGCCACCGTTTCCATGCGGGCGTTGATCAGGCGGTTGCCGATAGTCCTGTCCTTAGCCCAGAAAGGTACCAGTCCCCACTGCATCATCCGCAGTTCACGGTTCCCTTCCTGCCCCACCACCACCGGCATAACCTGGGTCGGAGCTACATTGTAGCGCGGAACCAACTCGGTTTCCACTCTACCAATGCCAAAGCGTATAACCAGCTGTTCCATTCCAATAATGAGCGAGTAGCGCCCACACATACGATCACTATCCTCCGCGCACCATCAACTATTTACCTGCTTTTCAATTATACCACTCAGTATTCACTGCTTTGGGGAAATGATAAAGCGCCCCGGAAATACAGTTATGTATTCGGAAAGAGGATAAACCTGCAAACTTGTGGCGGGTTATGCCCTTGGTGACATGCTGACACAATATGAGACATGTCCGCTGTCGTAAATGAAACATTTCCAGCAGCAGGTTATGTTGTTGATGGCTATATTTGCACCCAGAATTAACCTTCCCATAATCCTATACCACAGGATATAAAAGCCATATCGATGTCGATCATTCAAATAATAAGCTAATTTCATAATGTTGGCACGTTTCTTGCACTTCGTAAAGGTTAGAGATTTACGGCGAGCAAACCCCATTTAGTTCCTTTGATTTGCACTGATATCTCGGTACAACTAAATACTGTTGGCTACATGTACCGGTTTTTATGAGGAGAGAGGTGATATTGACTTCAAGTTGTAGTAGGTCTCTGTTTCATGGAACACTGACAGCAACTAAAGGGATAGAAGGAGTGATAAGTGTTGAAATATCAAGCAATGGAACCGATTTGGGAAAAAACCTGGCCCGATAATTGGCCCGGCAACTATATCATGGAGGGCAAAGATCCTCTGTTCCATACCCTTTACGACAACGCGACCCGTTTTCGCGATAAGCCCGCTCTTATATATTACGGTGGGACCATTACCTGGTGGGAGTATAGAGACCTGGTCATGCGTGCTGCCGCCGGTTTACAGAAGCTGGGCGTGGTCAAAGGGGACCGCGTTTATCTCGGGCTCCAAAACTGTCCCCAATTCTTCATTGCATTTTTTGCAGCTCATGCGCTGGGTGCCATCGTCGTCCCCGGCAGTCCTATGTTTAAAGCCGGCGAATTGACCTATGTACTTAACGATTCGGGGGCCAAAGTAGTCATAACTCAAGACGATCTTTTCCCGATATTCGAAAGCATTCGTCAGAATGCATCCTCAGTGAAAGCGGTAATCGTTACATCTTTGGGTGAATACCTGCCCGACGAACCCTATCCTGAATTTCCCTTAGCAGTCAGCCGTACGGTCGAACCATCCCCCGAGTATAAAACCTGGCCCGAACTTCTCAGCTCGGAGCCCATCAGAAAATTTGCCGATGTGAGTATAGATGACATCGCCTTGCTGCAATACACCTCGGGTACTACCGGTTACCCGAAAGGAGCCATATTAACTCATCGCAATATTAAGCATCGGGCGGTCAACGATTCCTGGATGCACGATGATGCTCATTATTTTGTACACCTGGCCGTCATGCCCTTATTCCACGTTACCGGTATGGGCAATCATCTGCTGTGCTCTACATATTGCGGAGCTACGGCCGTGGTTATGGTTCGGTTTGATGCTGAAGCCGTTCTGCAAGCTATCGAAAGGTATCGGGTAACTTACTTATGCAGCATCACTACTATGGACATTGCTTTGATAACTCATCCCAAATTCAATGACTATGATATTTCTTCACTTGTCGGCATGACGATGGGAGGAGCACCATTGCCCCCCGTTATCCAGCAGAAGTATGAAGACATTGGACTCCACCTGGCCGAAGGATACGGAATGAGTGAGACTATGTCCACCGTGGCCTGGAACCCCTATGACCGGATCAGGCAAGGTACGGTCGGTGTTCCGATCGCCCATGTTGAGGCCCGCATTGCCGATATAAATGACATTGAAAAGAATGTCCCGCTGGGGGAACAGGGTGAGTTGTGGGTGCGAGGGCCCTCGATCGCTGCCGGTTATTGGAATAAACCTGAGGACACCGCCGAAACTTTCCTGGAGGGCTGGATCAGAACCGGTGACATCGCAACCATGGATGAAGATGGATACATCACCCTGAACGGCCGCTTAAGAGAATTGATCAAAGCCTCGGGATTCAGCGTATTTCCGGCCGAAGTAGAGACCTATCTCTACCAGCATCCAGCGATCCTGGAGTGCTGTATCATCGGCGTCCCTCACGATTACCGGGGAGAGGACATCAAGGCATTTGTGGTCCTGAAACCTGAGTGGGTAGGTAAAATCACGGAAGAGGAATTAGTAGCCTGGGCCAGAGAGCAGATGTCTGTTTACAAATATCCCCGTGTTATTGAGTTCAGAGATGAATTACCCAAGTCCGGAACCGGAAAAATCATGCGCCGGATATTGAAAGAGGAACAAGCCGCAGCTTCAGAAGGCAAATAGACGACCGTTTTAGAGTATGCATAAACCTCCCGACCGATGTGACGTAAAACCAGAACATCGTTGGGAGGTTTAATATTTTTTAGGCGGGGAGAGGATAACACCACCTTGAGTCCAGTCCTCACCGCCGGTTATTCAGATTCGCTCCCTGACACCGTATCATACGGCCAGTCGACAATACCCCCGAGGTCATAAACCCTGGTATATCCCATCTCGATCAACTGCCGGGAGGAGGCTTCACTCCTCCGTCCCGTGCGGCAATACACCAGGATGGTGGCATCTTTGTCAGGCAGCTCTTGGGCCGCCAGCTCTGCCAGGTCATAGTCAGGGATGAGGACGCTGCCGGGGATCCGTTTCTCCATAAATTCCTCTTTAGTTCTGACATCCAGCAGGATGACATCCTGATCCTCTTCCAGTAAGGCCTGGGCTTCCTGGGGGCTTATCTCCTGATAAACAATCTTCTCCTGTCCCCCCTGACAACCAGTAATCATAACAGCTGCCAGCAGTAAAACGGTTATTAAAAGCTTTCTTCCCAAATTCAATCCCCCCTATCGGACAAACCGATTTCCCGAGTCCATTCTACACCATTGGTCGGCGATTTTCTTGGCAAATTAGATCTGTTCTGTTATTGTTAATAAAATCTAAATATGGCAATATGACAGTACGATCATCATCACTTTGTTATACAATCCCGTTCAATCGCTGCAGCGCAATAGTAAAATCACACTTCCGGGAGGAGGTGGGGCAACGTAACGCTGAAGGGCGAACCTGAATTTACAAGATTGGGAGGTAAGAAAGTGAGCGGATACATTCCATCTTTTGATGGCCTGGAACTGTTTTTTACCCGGGATTTGGTTGAGGCCAGCCGGGTGGCAGTGCTGATCGTCCACGGCATGGCCGAGCACTTCGGCAGATACGATTATGTCAAGGATCAGCTCAATGCGGCCGGGTACAGTGTTTACCGGTACGATCATCGGGGGCACGGCCAATCCAAAGGGATTCGGGGTCATCTCGATGATTTCAATGCCCTCATCGACGACGCCAACTTCATGGTCGATCTGGTCACCAGCGAGAACCCGGAGTTGCCCGTATTCATGCTGGGACACAGTATGGGAGGTTACACCGCCGCCGCTTTTGGCGCCAAATACCCCGGCAAGCTGAAGGGAATCATCTTATCGGCGGCTGCCACCAACAGTGCCAATCTAAAGCAGTTGCTGCCCCCTGTGGTGCCGGATCCCATGATACCAATCCCTAATTCCCTGTCCAGCTTGATCTGTACCGATCCCGCAGTTGTTAAGGCCTACGAGGAAGATCCCCTGGTTCTGAAGGAAACCACCCTGGGCCTCCTGGACCAGTTCTTAAAAGGCCAGATCTGGCTGAACGAAAACGAGGCGGACTTTGAGTATCCGTGCCTTATACTCCATGGCAGTGATGACCAGATTGTCCCGGCCCGAGACTCGAAGCGGTTCTATGAAAACATCTCGTCCCCGGACAAGTCTCTTAAGATATACGACGGCCTGTACCATGAGATCCTTAATGAGCCGGTCAAAGACCGGGTCATTGCCGACATCCTCGCCTGGGTTGATGAAAGACTTTAGGAGGAATAGTTAATGAAAGTATCAGAAGCCCTATATTCCCGGTTCACCTGCCGGGGATTCAAACCCGATCCCGTTGACGTCGAATTGATTATGAAGATCCTGGAATCGGCCAACCGGGCCCCCTCTTGGTCCAACAGCCAGCCCTGGGAAATCTATGTGGCGACCGGGGAGGCCCTAAACCGCATTCGTGACGGTTTCCTGCAAAGTTTTGAAGCCGGACAGCCACCCCGGATCGAGCAGGAGGTTCCCCAAGAATGGCCGGAAAACGTTGCTCAGCGAATTGCCCAAAGACGTAAGGAAAACGAGAAGTTACTTGGCCCGGCAGATTCCGAGGCCAGGAAAGAGGCGGTGCGTAACAACTTCCGTTTATTTGGCGCTCCCGCCGTGGTTTACCTGTGCATGGACCGCAGGCTCTCCAATTGGTCGCTGTTTGACCTGGGCGCGATTTCCCAGAGCATCATGCTGGCGGCCCGTGAAGAGGGAGTCGACTCCGCTCCTGCGGTAATGCTGGTGTGCTATCCGGACCTGATCCGCTCCGAAATGGGAATCCCGGACCATCTCAAAATTGTTATTGGCATCGCTCTGGGCTACGCTGACCCCGATTTTCCAGTAAATCGCATCCGTGCCTCCCGGCGCCCCATCCAGGAAGTCGTCACTCTTAAGAGCTAAACCAAACGGGGACAGGTCTGCTGTCCCCGGTCTTTACCCTTGAGCTGCAGGATTCACAGTCTATCTATACCAGACGTCGTTTTCATCTTCTATCCACGGAGGCATTGGCCTTAGGCTATTTTCAATAAAAGGAGAGGATGAAATGTATCGTCGATGGCATCAATTCTATGATCAAGGCGTTCCCTTCACTATCCCCTACCCTCGCCGACCAATCAGAAGTTACTTTACTCAACTTTCGCAGTTGACA
>DCTH01000241.1:0-153 GCA_002329495.1 Syntrophothermus sp. UBA1445
CTCCGAGCGCAGTTCGTGTTTTGGATTTCGCTATCCGGACGCCCACGAACAGGCTTCCCTCAAGCTATCCCTGTAAATTTCCCCTTAAAAGCTCCCAGAGAGCAGAGCTTTCAGGGTACCCTAACTAATTGACGCCCTGCACCAGGCCGTTAG
>DCTH01000241.1:238-7277 GCA_002329495.1 Syntrophothermus sp. UBA1445
CCCGTCGAAACCATTACGCCCCCTTATTTATAGGCTCTTTCCTTGACAATGCGATCAATATCGCGTTTGGCGTCTCGTTCGGCGATGTCCTGGCGTTTGTCGTGGAGCTTTTTGCCCCGGGCCACACCAATTATAATCTTGGCCAGGCCATTTTTAAAGTAGACTCTTAGTGGAATCAGGGTGTAACCTTTCTGTTGCGTCAGACCGTAAAGCCGATTGATTTCCCGGCGCTGCAACAATAATTTTTTGGGCCGTTTCGGCTCGTGGGTAAAACGGTTGCCCTGTTCATAGGGACTTATATGAAAGTTTATGACCCAGGCTTCCCCGTCCTTAATCTCACCGTAGGCATCCTGGAGATTGGCCTTGCCTGCCCTCAAGGATTTAACCTCAGTCCCCTGCAGAACCAATCCTGCTTCCAGGGTATCATCAATATGATACTCAAAACGGGCCTTGCGGTTCTCAACCACTACTTTGACGTTTTTATCCTTCATCAGGTTCACCCCGAAAAATAAACCCTCGCCCCGATGGTAAATATCCACCTGCAGCCAGGGTTTGATGTCTGCTATCTTCGACTATCATTATATAACGTGAAGTATACTTGGTCAAGGACCGGTAATTCCAGCTCAACCATGGTTTTTCCTGCGCGGTTTGGAGCCATTTCTGGACAGGTGTTTGGTCATTTCGAAGTCCAGTTTGGCCTCCTCCACGTTTACCTTGACCAGTTCCACCTCAACGTCATCACCAATCCGGTACACCTGTTTGGTATGTTTGCCGACCAGAATCAGTTGCTGATCATCGAAGACGTAATAATCATCAACCAGCGAGGATATGTGGACCAGTCCCTCCACGGTGTTCTCCAGCTCCACGAAGAAACCAAAGGCAGTTATTGAAGAGATCACGGCCGGGAACGTCTCTCCGACAAACTGCTTCATATATTGGGCGGCCTTGATATCTACCGATTCGCGTTCAGCTTCTTCCGCCTGCATTTCCCGCGAGGTACACTGTTCACCTGCCAGGGGCATCAGGCTCTCCCATTGAGCCTTTCTCTTACCGGACACTGATCCTTTTTCCAAGAGGTGAGTCAAGACCCGGTGCACCAGCAGGTCAGGGTAGCGCCTGATCGGGGAGGTAAAATGCAGGTAATAGGGTGATGCCAGGCCATAATGTCCCAGGGGGACCGGCGAATACCGGGCATGCTTCAAGGAGCGCAGAATCATGGTGGATACTATCCGCTGCTCCGGCTTGCCCTTCACGTCAGTGAGAATCTGCTGAAGCACCTCCGGTGTCACCTTTTTCTTATTTAGTTTGCGGTTGAAGAGAGCTAGAATACGAACAACATTGTCCATATCCTCGTCATCAGGTTTCTCATGCACCCGATAGAGGGTGGGCAACTGCATCTGGTTGCAGTGACTGGCCACCACTTCATTGGCTCGAATCATGAACTCTTCAATTATTGATTCTGCGACATCCTGTTTCCGCTTCTCGATAGCTACCGGGATACCCTGGTCGTCAAGTATAACCTTGGTTTCCGGGAACTCAAAATCAAGGGCCCCCCGGTTAAATTTACGTTTTCGCAGGATTGCCGCCAGTTCCTGCATGGTGGTAAACATATCAACGTAATCACGATAACGATCCATTAGCTGCGGGTCCTGATCCTTAAGGATCCGGTTGACATTGTTGTAGGTCATACGCTCGTTAACCCGGATAACTGACTTAAAGATCTCGTAGTCAATGATATCCCCTTCGGGGTCAATGTCCAT
This sequence comes from Syntrophothermus sp. UBA1445, assembly GCA_002329495.1. Classification (GTDB taxonomy): domain Bacteria; phylum Bacillota; class Syntrophomonadia; order Syntrophomonadales; family DTU052; genus DTU052. The sequence goes on from DCTH01000241.1 coordinate 1,999, forward strand.
CATCACACTCATCGCCAGGCGGTCTTCCCCGGCGTTAAGACTGCAGATACCATTGGAAAGGTTAACTGGCAACATGGGTATCACGCGGTCAACCAGGTATACACTGGTTCCTCGCTGGTAGGCCTCCTGGTCAATAACGGTTCCTTCCTTGACATAATGCGAAACGTCCGCGATATGAACCCCGAGACGATACCCGTTCTCCAGGCGGGCAATGGTAACGGCATCATCCAGGTCCTTGGCATCGTCGCCATCAATGGTTACCATGTCGAGGCCCCTGAGATCCCGACGCCCTTCGATCTCCTCGGGAAGTACCACCGAAGGTATCGCCTGGGCCGCCCTTTCCACCTTTTTGGGGAAGGATTCACTCAAACCGTACTTCTTTACAATACACCTTATGTCCACGCCGGGCTCTCCCTTGTTGCCCAGCACTTCGACGATCTTGCCCTCGGCGAATTTATCCCGGTCCGGCCAGGTGGTTATCTTAACCAGGACCTTCTGTCCTTCGGTCACTTTGATCTTCGTGCTTTTTCGGGTGTTGATCGGATAAAGTAACCGGGGATCATCAGGAATAACCTGGGATATGGCTTTCCCCTTCTTAAAGGTGCCCACCACTTCCTGATTGGCGCGGTTAATCGCCCGGATTACCTCACCTTCCGGCTTCTGCCCCGGGGAACGCTGGCGCTGATTGATTCTGACCATGACCCGGTCCCGGTGCATGGCCCCGTTGAGATCTCGCCCATATATAAATACATCTGGCTGATTGGGGTCATCAGGTAATAAAAAGGCATACCCCTTGGCATTTACCTGTAGTGCCCCCCGCACCAGGTTCATCATCTCGGGAACACCGTACTTGTGTTTACGGGTTACTACAATGTCCCCTTCCTTCTCCATACGCCCCAACAGTGCTGCAAATTCAGCCTCATCCTCAACCTCCAGGGCCGTCAACAGCTCCTGGTAATTGAGGGGACGATAAGAGTCCTGTTTCATATATTTCAGGATACTCTCCCTGGTTGATATCATTCATTCACCTTCCTGGTTCAATTCAATGTGATTCCTTCATAATATCTAATTTTCCCCGGAGGACTCGGAATATAAACAGTTGATTGGGTATCAAGTTGACCTTGCGTCATCAGTCGTCAAGCAATCCAGTGATAAATCCCTCAATTTCGTCAGCCAACAAGTCCAGCTCTTCTCCCATCGTAGCCACATGGGGGGATCTCGTCAGGTACAGGTGGCGCATCCTTCCCGGCGGTAACCTGTGGGCCAGGACCCGGTAACTGCGTGGATCTACCAGTTCGTCCCTGGCACCTTGCACCGCCAGAACTGGAATATCTATATGCTCTAACTTTTTAATAACCTCCTTAACCAGAGCCTGCATGCTGACAAAGGCTTGTAACGGTATACAGTCATACGCAAATCGCCCCCGGTTCTCCATTTCGCGGTCCTCATCACCGATATATTTCGGAATATAGTGGCGGAAGACCCTTACTAATCGGGCCCAGTTGCTCCTCCAGTCATGCAACACCAACGGGGGGTTAATACATACTATACCCCTGATCCCATTAACTCGCGCACCCAGTTCCAACGACAGCAAGGCTCCCATTGACAGTCCAATAACCACCAGCGGCTTAGGCTGTTGCACGAGTTCTTGCGCCAGTGTTTCGACCTCCTGGTACCACTCGGGCCAGCGGGTCTGATTCAAATGCTTTGGCGTCCTTCCGTGACCGGGTAATAACGGCGCGTAAACCGAATATCCCCGGCCGTGCAGCATTTCCCCCAGAGGTCTCATTTCTGAGGGCGATGAAGTTATACCATGAATGAGAATGCAATTGGCATGGTCCCCAATCAGTTCAAACGGCATCGCCCGCGGATCTATATCATGCATAGAATCTCCCCAAACATCATGTTATTTGGTGGGCTCTCCCCCAAGACTTTTTTACTGGCTAATTCAGATTCTACTACATTAGCAAGTACTTATCACGATCTGGCCAAAGATAAACATTGGGCGACTCTCGACTGCACCATGAAAAAGGCCCCACATTTTTGCGCTAACGTGGGGCCTCGTGATTCATATTAAATTATAAGTTGTTCTGCTAGATTTCATCCGGAATTCTCATTCCGAAGAAGGAACGGTATACGAAGAACAGGGCGATGGCCAGGAACACCAGTCCGACGATTGGAGCTACATCCCTAAAGGTCGGGGAGATAGCGATTTCCATAGCCAGCAGACCAAACAGCGTGGTGAACTTGATGATGGGGTTCAAAGCAACTGAAGAGGTATCCTTGAACGGGTCACCAACGGTGTCACCAACAACAGTGGCTTCATGAAGCGGAGTACCTTTTTCCTGCAGGTCCACTTCAACAACCTTCTTACCATTGTCCCATGCACCACCAGCATTAGCCATGAACACTGCCTGGAACAGACCGATTATGGCGATGGCGATCAGATAAGCTACAAAGAAGGAAACCGCATGATTGTTGCCGCCACTCGGAGCCGACAGGCATGCAAATGCCAGAGCAAAGGAGAATAATGCCAGGAAGATATTGAACATCCCGCTTTGAGCATATTGCGTACAGATCTTAACAACCTCTTTGGAATTCTCCGTATTCGCCTTAACACTAGCTGCTTCACCAAGGTCAATATTGTTCTTGATGAACTGAACTGCTCTGTAGGCACCAGTGGTAACCGCCTGGGTTGAAGCACCGGTAAACCAATAGATTACTGCACCACCGGCAATAAAGCCCAGCAGGGTGTATGGGTTAAGCAGATTCAGGATTGATTCCGGTTGTACCTCCAAAACCTTCTGGATAACCAGGATCAGCGAGAAGATCATGGTGGTTGCACCAACTACGGCGGTTCCAATCAAAACCGGCTTGGCAGTGGCTTTAAATGTATTACCTGCTCCGTCCTGAGCTTCCAGATAGTGTTTCGCTTTTTCGAAATCAGGCTTGAATTTGAAATCCTTTTCGATTTCCTTATCAATACCATCAATCTCTTCAATCAAAGAAAGTTCGTATATGGATTGGGCATTGTCAGTAACCGGGCCGTAACTGTCAACCGCGATGGTAACAGGTCCCATACCCAGCATTCCAAAAGCCACCAGACCAAATGCAAAGATCGAAGGATAAATCATGATGGATTCCAGGCCAAAGGTACTTGCATAGTAAGCACCAAACATAAGGCCGATGAATATCAGGCCAATCCAGAATCCACTGAAGTTACCAGCAACCAGACCGGACAGAATGTTAAGTGAAGGTCCGCCTTCGCGGGATGCCTTAACAACCTCTGCTACGTGGGTCGAATTCGGGCTGGTGAAGATCTTGGTAGCTTCGGGTATCAGTGCTGCGCCCAGAGTACCAAAACTGATGATGGCTGCCAGTACCGCCCAAATAGCCTGTAGTTCGGCCGGAGCTGAAGATGTAGGTCCTAACATCAAATAGCTGGCTATGAATGTTCCAACAATCGCCAGTATAGAGGTAATCCAAACCAGACTGGTCAAAGGCTGTTCGAAATCAAAGTCATCTGAATTGCCAAATCTGCTCTGGCTAACAGCTCTGTTGATATAGAAAGCTACAAAGGAAGCAACAACCATCAAAACACGCATTACGAAAACCCAGGTCAGCAAGCTGGTCTGCAGTGCAACCTGCTGGGCAGCCGGGAAGGCATTTCCTACCGCCAGAACGATAAAGGTAACAACTGCAACACCGGTAACCCCGTAAGTCTCGAAACCGTCAGCAGTCGGTCCGACGCTGTCACCAGCGTTGTCACCGGTACAGTCGGCAATAACACCCGGGTTTCTGGGGTCGTCTTCTTTAATACCAAAAACGATCTTCATCAGGTCAGACCCGATATCAGCGATCTTGGTGAAAATACCGCCGGCAATACGCAGGGCACTTGCACCAAGAGATTCACCGATGGCGAATCCAATAAAGCTGGCTCCTGCCAATTCACGAGGAACAAAGAGCAGGATGATCAGCATCATGATAAGCTCAACACACACGAGCAGCATCCCGATACTCATCCCTGCATCCAGAGCGATGTTCAAAAGTTTAAGCGGTTTTCTTTCCAGGGCGGAAAATGCCACCCTGCTGTTGGCCAGGGTATTCATGCGGATTCCATACCAGGCAACACTGTAGGAACCCAGGATACCTATTACCGTCCACATCAGGATGAATAACACCGAACCCATCGCCATCTGCGAAAGGAACCCAAAGTAGAAGGCAATACATACGCCGATAAAAGCGAACAGTATCGCCAGGAGTTTCCCTTGCTGAGTCAGATAGGTTTTACAGGTTTCATAGATGGTTTGTGCCACATCCAACATAGACTGGTGGGCAACGTTTTGTTTAACTTTTACAAACTGGTACACACCAAACAGCATTCCCAGTATACAAACCCCGATACCATAATAAAGCAGCGAGTTTTGTTCCGCCGAAAGATGCGGAATCACAAGGTCTGCCTCACTGGCAAACGCCGCCACAGGCGTCAGGGCCATCATGGCAAGACCGGCTATTCCACTAAACATTACCTTAACCACTGTCCGGTACTGCCGTCCAATGTACCAAACCAGGAAGGTTAAGAGGAAAAGAACCAATCCGACTGACGCCACATTAATGTAGTTCATTATATTTGGTTCCATGTACATGTATCATCCTCTCCCATAATAATGTGCTTATGACTGCATGTGTTTAGCTTTGTCTATAACAAGGCTAGCAGCAACGTAAGCGCCATAAACGTAATTGCCAGGATGGTGGATAGTTTTTCAAACAGCGCGTTAGCGGCCTTATTCTTACCGAATATGGCCTCTGCCCCCCCAGCTATACTACCCGAAAATCCTGCGCTCTTACCCGACTGCAGCAGCACGGTCGAGATCAATCCTAAAGCAACCAGGACGTCTAGGATTGTGACCAGAGTCTTAACCAAAGTCTCACCTCCCGCGCGGGAACTCCCTAAAGACCACATAAAATTTTAACATAGCCCGGCCATTCAGTAAACTAAAACATTACTACTACCGGGATTGGGCAAAGACTCCCTTGCCCCGGAATACACCAATCGCATCAAGTTCTTCTTCAATCCGAAGCAGTTGATTGTACTTGGTTACCCGGTCAGTTCGGGCTGGAGCCCCGGTCTTAATCTGACCTACGTTGGTGGCCACAGCTATATCCGCGATGGTATTATCCTCGGTCTCCCCGGAACGATGGGAAATTACACAGGTGTAACCAGCGCGTTTAGCCATCTCAATGGTGTCAAGAGTTTCGGTCAGGGTACCAATCTGGTT
>DCTH01000241.1:7301-7558 GCA_002329495.1 Syntrophothermus sp. UBA1445
ATTGGTCACAAAGAGGTCATCGCCTACCAATTGAGTCTTCTTGCCCAATCTCTTGGTTAAGAGTGTCCAGCCGTTCCAGTCATCTTCGGCCAGTCCATCCTCAATCGAGACGATGGGGTACTTCTTGACCCATTGCTCCCAAAACGCCACCATTTCCTCGGAACTAAGCTTTTTGCCTTCACCTCCCATCCAGTAGAATCCTTCCCGGTACAATTCGGTTGCCGCGATGTCCAGAGCCAGGAATATGTCCTTTCCTG
>DCTH01000079.1 GCA_002329495.1 Syntrophothermus sp. UBA1445
GGGCCACGAAGAACACAATATTAAAGATCTCTTCGGCCATGGGAAGGCCTGCTGTCAAGGCATAGGTGGCAAACACGATAGAAGCAGCCCCCCGAAATCCCACCCAGGAAACCAGCAGTTGTTCTTTAGCAGGTCTCTTAAAGATGCTCAGCAACACGAATATTACCAAAGGACGCGCTACAAAAATTAGAAATGCTGCGGTTAAGATCCCCGCCAGTGCTACGCTAAATAGCTGGGAGGGAAAGACCAGCAACCCCAGGGTCATGAATAGAAGAATCTGCATCAGCCAAGACAGCCCATCAAAATATCGAACCAGGCTTACTTTGTTTACCAGTTTGCTGTTCCCCATTATCAATCCGGTAATATAGGCGGCTAAAAAGCCGTTCCCCGCAAGCAGGTTGGCACCGGAAAACGTCAATAATGCCACCCCGATGACCATGATGGGATAGAGACCGTCAATATCAAGGTTAATGCGGTTAATAAGCCATACTGCTGCTTTGCCCACACATACGCCAAAAAACGTTCCCACGGTGATTTGGGTTAACAGCAACAACCCGATGTTCTGGCTTTCACCGGTTAACAAACCGAGGAAGATGACCGTAAGCATATAGGCCATCGGGTCGTTGGAACCACTCTCCATTTCCAGCATTGGTGCCAGGTTGTTCTTAAGGTCGGACTGCTGTGAGCGCAGAATAGAAAACACTGAGGCGTAGTCAGTTGAAGAAATGATAGAACCCAGCAGCATCCCTTCGATCAGGGTAAACCCCAGAGTAAGGTGTACAAAAATACCAACCAGAAATGCAGTTAATACTACCCCCAACGAAGCCAAAACTCCCGATGCCAAAGCAACCGGTCGTGCGGTTTTCCAGTTGGTATCAAAGCCTCCAGAAAAAATGATGAACAACAAGGCCAGGTTGCAAATATTTTCGGCCAGCTCGGCGTTGTCAAAATAGATCCCGCCCGGGCCATCCGAACCCATCAGCATACCTATGGTAAGAAACAATATCAGTGTTGGTATACCGAACCGATAAAGCACTTTGCTTGAAACGGCGCATACCAGGAGTATTACAGCCGAGATGAATACTACATTCATCGACTTCCCCCTTTCATTATTTAATTCATGATGTGGCAGATACTGGAGGCAAATAAAATCTATTCGCGGAACCTGTCAGCTGTCTTGGAATGCTAAACAGGAGATGCAGGTGCTTTTGTGTCCCAATCAGAACCCGGCATATAACCTTCAGTTACTGATTTGGAGGCTAAATTTTTCAAGTTAACCCATCAGCGCTAAGAAAGAAGTGTGTTGACACCAGTTTAATCGAACAGCATCCCATGATGACATGAGGGACATCGGAGCCAGCCTCGAAATGGAATATTAAATGCAGGTATAACGCCCTGATCTTATTAAACTTGAATACAAATTGGTTTCTTAGGAGTCAGTTGTATCGATTCATGGCCTTCTCGATACCCAGTACCAGCCAGAGCTTCAAGGCCTCCACCGCCTTATCTAAGGCAGGTTTCATAAGTTCCTCTTCATCCTGGCCAAACCGGGTCAGAACCCAGTCAACGACATCCTCACCGGGCGGCCTTCCTATACCTACCCGCAGTCGTGGGAAGTCCTGGGTGCCCAGGCAGTCAATAATGGACTGCAATCCCTTATGTCCACCACTGCCTCCCCGGGCCCGTAGGCGAATAACCCCCGGTTCAAGATCCAGGTCATCCATCACTACCATCAATTCAGACTGGGATACACGGTTAGCTCTTACCATTTGCTGAACCGCTTTGCCTGACAGATTCATAAAGGTTAGTGGTTTGGCAACCAGGAACGTTTCACCGTGAAACCGTACCCAGGCCACCACCCCATTATGAATATGCTTCTGTTTGTCTACCTTGAGTTGCCGGGCTAACTCTTCAACCACCATAAAGCCAACATTGTGGCGGGTATTTTTGTACTCCTGCCCCGGGTTCCCCAACCCCACAATCAACTTCACCTATACCATCCTATTCCCCGGGTGTTTCTCCTGTGGACGTTTCTTCATCGGCAGTTCCCTCATCGGGTTCCGCAGTCTCCTCAACCTCACGGGCCGGGTGTGATATAACCAGGGCCACGGTCTCCGAATCGGTCACTATCCTTACCCCTGCAGGATGCTCCAGATCCTGGACCAAAACCGTATCTCCCATTGATTTCCCGGATATATCCAGGTGCAGGCTGTCAGGTAAATCACCGGGCAGACACTCGACCTCGACCTCTTTCAGACCTGCCTGCAGTATAGCTCCCTGTTTGACCAGTTCTTCATCACCGGTTATTACTACCGGTACGGCAGCGGTGATGTTTTCACTCATCTTGACCTGCATGAAGTCTACATGGATAATCTCACCAGTAAGTGGTTTGCGCTGCACATCGCGCAGGAGCGCCATCCTCGGCTCTTCCCCCTGAATACTGAGCTTGTACAGTCCACCGGTACCGCGAGACCTGAATATCCTGGTTAAGTCCGCCAATTTGAGCGTCAGCGGAACGGGTGAAACATCTCTGCCGTAGATTACCCCCGGTACCATTTCCTGACGGCGCAGTTCGTGCAATTTGCCTTTGGTGGATACCTCTCGTTTTGCACACTCGAGGTTGATGCTTTTAGCCAATGTTCTTCCTCCTTCATTCTGTTCCATTCTCTAATTTATTTCCAAATCAATACCGGTCTATGAAACTGATTTACCGGTGCAACCAATGCATTAAAGGTGTCGACCTCCGATTAATTCCCGGTTTCAGTCAAATAACTTACTGACTGACAAATCCTCGTGTATCCTCAGGATAGCCTCCCCGATCAGCGGTGCTACGGAGAGGATAGTCATGTTCTTAAGTCGTTTGTCCTTGGGAATGGGAATGGTATTGGTAACCACTATCTCCTTAAGCGGCGCCTCCGATAGCCGCTCCAGGGCCGGGCCTGACAGCACCGGATGGGTGGCGCAGGCATATACCTCCTTGGCTCCCCGGTCCAGCATTACGCGGGAGGCCAGGGTGATAGTACCGGCGGTATCTATCATATCATCGACGATAATGACTGACTTCCCTGCAATATCCCCGATAACATTCATGACCTCTGCCACATTGGGTTCCGGCCGCCACTTGTCGATAATGGCAATCGATGCGTTTAGCCGGTTAGCCAGGTCACGCGCCCGGGTAACACCTCCCAGATCTGGCGACAGGACCACCACCTCACCCACATAGGCATTGCGGAAGTACTCGGCCAGCATAGGAACTCCTGGCAGGTGATCAACCGGAATATCAAAGAACCCCTGAATCTGTCCGGCGTGCAGGTCCACGGTAATAACCCGGTCCGCACCGGCGGAGGTGATCAGATTAGCCACCATCTTTGAGGTGATCGGATCACGCGCCCGGGTCTTACGGTCCTGCCGGGCATACCCGTAATAGGGTATGACGGCATTAATCCGGGCTGCGGAAGCCCGGCGAACTGCGTCAATCATAATAAGGAGTTCCATCAGATAGTCATTGACCGGTGCGCAGGTAGGCTGGACAATGTATACATCAACCCCCCGCACGCTCTCATCAATGGCCACACTTATTTCACCATCGGAAAACGTCTTTACCTTGGAATCTGCAATGTGAACCCCCAGGTAATCAGCAATCTCCCCGGCCAATTCCGGGTTGGCATTGCCGGTAAATACCTTGAGTCTCCACCTTGAACCGTTCATTTCAGCCCCATTCCCCCCCGATACTCATTCGTTGTCGTGTTTTTGCCTTCGCTGGCGCCAGTTGTCGATGACCTTTTGTGATGCTCTCTCAACTCCCAATGAGAAGGGAGGTACGTCTCTGGTTATCGTGGAACCTGCTCCGGTAGTGGCGTTTCGTCCAATCCTCACTGGTGCCACCAGATTGGTATTGCTGCCGATGAAGGCACCATCTTCAATAACCGTCGGGTGTTTGTTTTCCCCATCGTAGTTACAGGTGATGGTCCCTGCACCCACATTAACGTGACATCCAATCGTCGCATCACCCACATAAGCCAGATGCGGTATCTTGCTGCCGGCGCCGACCACGGATTTTTTAACCTCGACAAAATCGCCAACCTTGACATCCTGGTGCAGTTCGGTACCCGGTCTGAGATAGGCATATGGTCCGATGTTGCAGCCATCAGCTATCTGGCTGTCAATTACCTTGGAGTTGTCAATAGTAACCTGATTGCCTATCTGGGAAGAGATGATCCTTGACCCGGGCCCAATCAGGCAGTCCTCCCCAATAACAGTTGACCCTTCGATCATGGTGAAGGGCAGAATGGTGGTATCCATACCTATTTTGACCTCGGCGTCGATAAATGTGGTGGCGGGATCTATTATGGTAACCCCGGAAAGCATAACCTCATTACATTTACGCTGGCGCAGTATCCTCTCGGCAAAGGCTAGCTGTGACCGGTCATTGATCCCATAAATATCCTCTCCCAGCGCCGCAGGTAATGCCAACACCCGGCATCCCCTCTGACGGTACTCTATCAGGGCATCAGTCAGATAATACTCCCCCTGAGCATTTTCCGGGGTAAGACCCTTGAGAATCTGAAAGACCTCTTTATCAAAGCAGTAAATACCGGAGTTGATTTCCCGAATCTCTCTTTCCAGCGGGGNNCTTTTCCTCAACTATTCTTACAATATCACCGAACTGATCCCGAATTATCCGTCCATACCCCTTAGGGTGTTCCAACTGTGCCGTAAGTACGGTAGCAGCAGCTTGATTCTCCTGATGGTAATTGATCAGTTTCTCCAGGGTGGCCGCCCTTAGGAGGGGAGTATCCCCGCACAGTACCAGGATTATTTCTGATCCTGCCGCTGCGTTTTCGGCCTGCAAGAGTGCATGTCCGGTTCCCAGTTGTTGTTCCTGGACCACGAATTGAATAGAGTCGTCCGCCATGTCCTTCATCACCTGTTCCCGGCCATGCCCGACTACCAGGACCAATCGGTCAACCCCGGCGGCCCTTGCGGCACCAGCCACATGGCTGACCATGGGGATTCCGGCTACGGGATGCAGAACCTTTGCCAGACGGGAACGCATACGAACACCTTTCCCGGCTGCGAGTATGACCCCAGTGATCTTCGCCAAAATTTCACCTTCCTTAGGTGCTAAGAATCACGAGACCTTTGATCAGTTAATCAATAAGTCCCATTACATTTTATACAATTACCTGCGTTGTGTCCAAATGGTGCTTACACCACGACTTTCCGTTCCAGGAAATCGGCGATTTCCGTTTCTGAATAGCCGACTTCCTGCAGCAGCTCAGCAGTATGCTGACCGGGTGCCGGCGCTGCACTGCAGATCCTACCGGGAGTATCCGAAAGTTTTACCGGCGCTCCCATCACGGTTGCGATCCGCTCACCGCCGGGTACCTCCACCAGCATATTTCTATGCCGCAGTTGCTCATTGTGGACCGCTTCATCGTACTCCAGCAAAGGGGAGAAACATATGTCAACATCAGCAAAATACTCCACCCATTCGTCCCGGGTTCTGGACCTGAACATCTGTCTCAGTTCCTCGATTATCCTGGGCTGCGCCGAAGCAATCATTTGTTCCTTTATATACTCGGGACGACCGATCTTATAACAGAACCCGGCCCAGAATTTCCCTTCCAGTGCTCCCAGGCTGACGTATTTTCCATCCCGGGTCTCATATATCTGGTAACAGGCATAACCACCGCTCAAGACCTCCTGCTGCCCTCCATTATGGCGCAGGTCCCGGGTCTGCCACTGGGCCAGTGCAAACTGGGTCCAGGCAAACGCACCGTCCATCATGGATACGTCACAAAATTGGCCCTTGCCGGTACGGTTTCTGGCCTGCAGGGCTAAAAGGATAGCAATAACCGCCCACAGTGACCCACCACCGATATCCGCCAGTTGGAATCCCAAAATGACCGGATTTCCCTCATTTGACCTGGTTAAGCTGGAAATCCCGGTATAATTCAGGTAATTGATATCGTGACCGGCCCGGTCCCGGTAGGGTCCACTGTTGCCGTAACCGGTCAGGGAACAATATATAAGGCCGGGATTAATCTCCTTCAGGGCGGAATAGCCCACTCCCAGTCGGTCCATTACCCCAGGTCGAAAACCCTCCAGAACCACATCCACCTCTTTTACCAGCCGTTTAAATATCTCACAGCCAGCGGGTGTTTTCAGGTCCAGTTTGATGCTCTTCTTGCCCCGGTTTATGCTCCAGAAAAAGGTACCCAGGTTATCCACTAGGGGGAGCGACGCCCGCAGGTAGTCACCCTCAGCCGTATCCTCCACTTTGATCACCTCGGCCCCATAATCGGACAGGACCTGGGATGCAAATGGCCCGGGAAGAAGGCGGGACAAGTCCAGAATCCTGATTCCCTTCAGCGGCATAGTTTCACCCCCAAATGAATGTTTATTGGTTGATTCGATACCTTAAACTCAATTTCATTATTTACATATCCCCTGCAACAGGGTGGCCTTACTTTGATCCCGTCAGTGTTACCTGATTATGGCCGATCCAGGTGACAAAGAGGATTCGTTAGCCAGATATTAAGCTTTTATCGGCGGCCCTTCCCCAGGACCTTTTCGGCCAGTTGGAGATCGCTCGGCTTGTCAACATCAACCCCCACCTCGGCATACCGTGAGATTACAGCTTTGCCTCGGAGATTAAGGAGCTTTTTAAACCGCGCTTCGGCATCGGGAATTGACAGTCTCCCCGAGACATATTTAAGGACTAGGTCCATCCCAAACAAGCGAGCCTGAGATATGGGATTTTTACGGTTTGCTACCAGCTGTTTGCCCATCTCGATACCCTGCAGGGCGGTAGCAGTCCGGATTAAAAAAATATTACCCCCGGTGAAGACCCCTTCCTTTAACTTGACGTAAGTCCTTTTAACCCGGGGAAAGCGCGCCTCACAGACTTCCCGGGGAACTACGGCATAGTAGAAATCCGCTTCCTGTTCCTCACAACTATTCAGAAAATCTTCGATAGCCTCGGGGGTTATAAAAGGGATATCGGCTGGCACGACCAAAATCTTCTCGGAACTGCATAGCGGTAGGGCGTTAGCGAAGCTGTCCATGGCATCTTCCCCGGAATTGGTAAACTGCAGGTTATCTTCTTTTTTAAATATCGGTCTAAGCGAATCACACGGCCCGCTGATAATTATGTTTCCTACTCGGGGTGTCTTCTTTAATGCCTGGTGAACATAGTGGATCATAGGATAATTACCTATTATAATGAGGGCTTCATTCTCATAGGGTGCATACTTACGCAATTCACCGGAGTTGACCCCCCCGGCTAAAATAACGGTGTCATAACTAATCATTTACCGTCCTCCTGCGAAATTGTTTCTACCATTCCGCTTTTCCGCATGGCTTCCAGCATGCGGTTCTCCGCATTTTCGATGTGTTCCTGGGCCAGGCTCTGGGCGAGTGTAATGTTACGTTCTGAAATGGCCTCCACAATCTTTCTGTGTTCCTCCAGAGCTTCCTTCATCCGGCCTGGAGAGGCCAATGAGGTGCTCCGAAAGCGGTGAATCTGTTCACTCAGGTTATTGATAATCTGTACCAGTTTGGCGTTTCGGCTGGCCTGGTAAAGGCCTTCATGGAAGCGGATGTCAATCTCCACCAGACGGTCAAGGTCATTGGCTTCGATGATCTCGGCCTTCTTAACCAGAATTCTCTCCAATTCCTCCAGTTCCTCATCGGTTATGCGCTCGGCAGCCAAACCCGCAGCCAGAGACTCCATTGCCGCCCGAATCTCAAAAACATCAGCTATATCCTTCAGGGATATACCGGAGACGTAAGCACCTTTACGGGGGATCATGACCACCAGGTCATCCAGTTCCAGTTTCCGGATGGCTTCCCGAACTGGGGTTCGCGAAACCCCTAACTCCTCGGCCAGTTGTACCTCCATCAAGCGTTCACCCGGTTTTAATACCCCCTTTATTATGGCATCTCTTAAAGCCTCAAAAACCAACTCGCGCAGAGGCTGATAGTTGTCAAGCTTGATCGGTATCAATCTCTTCTCCATGCTGTCCCCCATTTCCCATAAATGACGAACACCAAAAGGTGTGAGTGTAAGTTTCCTTTATTATATCAAATGCCCGGCGAGCTTCTTCCGGTTGTGAAAACACTCCAAATACGGTAGGACCACTCCCGGACATCAGCGCTCCTGCGGCACCTGCCCGCAACAGATCCGCTTTGATCCCCTGAAGCTCAGGATGCAGTTTAAAGGTTACCTTCTCCATTACATTACCCAGTCCCAATACAACTCGATCATACTCCCCATCCGTCAGAGCCTGGGCCAGCTTTGCGGAGTCCGGACGGTCAGTTATGGTTTCCCGGNNAATCAGATTATACACCTGAGCGGTAGAAACCTGAAATCCAGGGTTCACCAGGACCAGGTAGAAACGAACCCGGTTATCAATCCTGGTCAGAAGCTCTCCTCTCCCCCGGGCCAGAGCGGTATGACCCAGCAGGCAAAAGGGAACGTCTGAACCGACCGATTGCCCCAGCTCCAGCATCTCCGGGAGACTGATTCCTAATCCCCTGAGCTGGTCAATCGCCTTAATGACCGCAGCCGCATCGGTGCTGCCGCCTGCCAGTCCTGCACTCAGAGGTATATTCTTCTCTAGATAGATACGAAATCCTGTTTTAAGCTCGAATCGAGACACCACCGCCATAGCCGCCCGGTAGGCCAGGTTGTCGTTACCACCTGGCAGTTCTTCATTGTTGCTGTAAACCTCAATCCCCTCGGGAATGGCGGTCACCGTCACCCGATCACAGAGATCGATCTGGTGCATCACCGACTCAATGAAATGGTATCCATCCGCCCGCTTCCCCAGTACATCCAGGGTGAGATTGATCTTGGCCGGGGCGCTAATGGTAATACGTGTCAACCTGATCATCCCTTACAGATAGATAACTTGATTATATGCCAACCCGATGTAAATACCAAAAAATAAAAGTGGAAAAGGGGGGACGGGGCTAGT
>DCTH01000014.1 GCA_002329495.1 Syntrophothermus sp. UBA1445
AACCGTAAAAAGAGGTGATGAAAATAAGTAATAAAAAGAAAAATTCCAACAAATACGATAAAGGGGGGATCGTAGAATTATATAGGATATACCCCAACAAATTGAACCACTGCACAAAGATGATTCACTGACTACAATTTCTCCTTAAAGAGTAACTGTTCCTGATGAGTTGGGTTATAACAAGAGGTCTGTGGTTAGCGGGTATTGACATTTACCAGGAGACTTGTTTGTGAATGAGATATTCTCACCATCTGAGATATCCAAATGCTCGTAATAACAATCTTTAAGGAGGAATAACATGCAAACCAGGAATTTGGCTTCGATGATTCATGCGCAGGTAGAAAAGTATTCTGACAAGAAGAATGCACTGTATGATAAAGAGGATAATGAATGGCGAGGTATCTCGTGGAGAGAGTTTGGAAATCGCATTGACAATGCAGCCAAGGGGCTTCTGGAACTGGGGGTTAAAGAGAATGAGTTCCTGGCGATTTATTCAGGCAACCGGCCGGAATGGACCATCTGCGATTATGCCATAATGAGTATCAAATGCTCCACGGTTACTATTTACGCCACCAACATATCGGAACAGGCCGAGTACATAGTGGATGATGCACAAATAAGGGTTATCTTTGTTGATGAGCAGTTTCAATACGATAACGTAATGAAGTTTTTTGATAAGAGCAAAACCCTTCAGTATGTTATCGTATTCAGCAAATCGGTGAAGATCAAGAAAAGCAAGAATGTAATGTATCTGGATGATCTTTATGAACTCGGGAGGAAATCCGGCAAAGATGGAATGCTTAAAAAACGGCTTGAGTCAATAAGCCCGGATGACATCGCCGCGATTATCTATACCTCAGGAACCACAGGTGACCCGAAAGGTGCCATGCTCGCCCACGAAAGTTTCTTTGTTGAAATAGATGCTCTGGAACCGGCCTTTCCCATGACCGATAATGATATTGAACTGGTATTCCTTCCCCTGAGCCATGTCTACGAGAAGACCTCATGTCACTGGATCCACTCCAAAGGAGCAACCCAGTATTTCTGCCACGATACGGACAAGATTGTCGAGTATTTTCAGGAGATCCGGCCGACCTATATGGTGGGGGTTCCCCGACTGTATGAAAAAGTGTATGCTGCGGTTTATGCCAATATCGAAAAATCCTCGGGGTTAAAGAAAAAGATTTTTAACTGGGGAATTGAGGTCGGCAAGAAATACCGGTATGCTGAAATTCGGCGGGAACCAATACCGTTGAGTCTGAAACTTCAGCACTCCATAGCTCACAAAATGGTATTGAAGAACGTCAGGGCCCTCCTGGGCGGAAGACTCAATTTCTTTTCCGCCGGTGGTGCCCCACTGGCCAAGGAAATCGAAGAATTCTTCTTTGCCGCCAACATTTTTATTGCTCAGGGATATGGTCTGACCGAAACCTGTCCCATGGGTACCTACAACTGTCCGAAAGACTTCAAATTTGGGACGGTAGGTAAACCAATCCCCGGTAATGAAATTAAAATTGCCCCTGATGGAGAAATCCTGATCAAGGGCAGAAACGTTATGAAGGGATATTGGAATAAACCTGAGGCTACGGCAGAAGTTATGACCGAAGACGGGTACTTCATGACCGGTGATATTGGTGAGTTTGATGAGGATGGATTCCTCAGGATTACCGACCGGAAGAAGGACATCATTATTACCGCCAACGGTAAGAACGTTGCTCCCCAGAAGATTGAATCCCGCATGGGACAGGACTATTATGTGGAGCAGATAGTGGTCATTGGCGACAAGCAGAAGTACCTCACCGCATTGCTGGTCCCATCCTTCCCGGCCCTGGAGGAGTATGCCAATGAGAAAGGAATCAAGTTCGAAACCCACGAGGAACTGATAAAGAACCTGGATATCATAAAATTCTACCGGGAACGAATCGATGCCCAGTCAAAAGACCTGGCCCATTTCGAGCAGATCCAGAAGTTCTCCCTCTTGGCCAATCCATTGACCGTCGAAAGAAATGAGATTACGCCAACCATGAAGGTCAAGCGAAAGGTTATCGCCGAAAATTATAAGGACATCATAACCAAGATGTACGCCGGATAGTATCAGATACATAAGAACGAATTAAACGGGAGAGGATTCCAAAGAAACGGGATCCTCTCCCTGGTTTTCAGCCACCTCAAGCCCAATCACAGCTTTTTGGAATTTAAATATATTATTGCAAACGGTTTTTGATCGTTGTATGCGGAATTTGGCTGAAAACGATAAGGTTAAACGGAATCGAACCAAGTAGATATAAAGATAGGTGGTTGTATTATGTCACCGGGAGCATCGAAAAAACTAATCATTTTCATTACCATAGATACTGAAGACAATTACTTTGAAGTACCACGACTCATTATCGGGGAGGGAATTACCGGTAACCCGGGTATTCATATGATCCTCGATATTACCGAAAAGTATGGATTCAAGAGCAATGTATTCCTGGATGTATATAATCACCAGAACTTTCATCCGGGCGTTTTGCAGAGGATTGCCCAATCCATTTGTGATCGAGGTCATGCGGTGGAACTTCACACTCATCCCGACTATACCAAGCATTTGGATTTCTACAAAAGTTATATCTATAAATATCCCCTGGAAGGGCAAATCCGGATTATGGAGTATGGTAAGAATCTAATATATGACTGGACCGGTGAGTATCCTGTTGCTCATCGTGGGGGTTCTTATGCCATGAATGAGGATACGCTGAACGCACTTTACGAGGTCGGCATTCCCATTGACTCATCACTATACTTTCAGCATAAAAACAATCAGCTTAAGGAAGCATTCACGATTAATAAGGTATGCTTCTATGCCAGGACAATTGAAGTACCGGTTACCTTGGTAAGGATAGCCAAGCGTGACGGAAGTTATCGGAATTCAAAATTTGATATCGATGCGCATTCCCATGATCAGCTGATCAAAGTCATTCAGTCCGCCAAAGAGAACAGCTTGCCCACCCTCACCCTGTTCTTACACAGTTTTTCATTTATCAGACGAAATACCAAAAAGGCTTGCGGCGAAGATGATCCCCGGGCCCTATTCCGGTCACTATCCCGAAACCGGTCTTTTAAATGCGAGATACTTGGCATTGACGATAATAAAGTAGTCAAGTACGATCAACTGCTTAATTATATTGCCCAGGATTCAGATATTGAGGTACTAACATTTCGGGACTGGTACCAAACCGATCCGGATTTTGATTGCGGATCGGATTTCATACCCGTTATTTGAGGGAATCAAGATGCAGCATGAAACATATCGGTGGCCTGAAATCCAAGGTGAGAGGTCAACTGGAACCCCGCATTTTAGGGTGGTATTTTACGATGGCCGATGAAAAGGAGCCCATAGATACATTGGTTTTCGAATGCAAGGGAAATAGTGTTGGTATCCACACCAACTTTCGCCTGTGAGTTCCGCTCGCAGGTTATTCTGGTCAGACGCAAACCTGCTCGATATCAGCCTCTGATAAGGATGCGGGTCTGCAGATATAATTAAACCGGTCAGCTGCATACAGCTTAGCATCAGACAAAAAACAATTATCCGTAATATATTGATGTTCAAAACCCGACCGGCATTGATGATTAAGACTATTAAACAACTCTCTTTTTAATACCATTGCTGAACTCCACAGGTGATCAACATACCGGTTCTCTGTTTTCGGATGAAAAAGTTCCAAGCTATCTCCCAGACTTGAATAATAGCTACATTTGCCCACGGCGTCCGCATCGGTGTAGTCAAACGCATTCAGTAAATCCGCCAGAAAATTGGGAGCATAAAAATCACTGGCACTAAAGAACGATATAAATGGAAAGCTGGTTAATCTAAGAGCCTGGTTAAGCTTTTCTTCAGGTGCGGTTTCCGGAGTAACCTGCAGCAGGTGAATGTTTTCGTGAGTCTGGATTTGGTTATCCCTAAAGCTGACCTCGGCCGGTTCACCGGTCGTGGGCAGAATAATTATCAGTTCTTTACGAGCATGATTCTGACTCAGGAAATTAGTTAATACCCGCCGAAGCAGGTCCTGGCTGTGGCAGATGCTGATGACTGAAACACCATGACTTGTATCTTTTTCGGGTTTGAACCCTATGTTTTCCAGCACCTTGATAAGCCTGTGTTTGTAAGTATGTTTGCTGAAAACCTCTCTTTGACCCTTCAATGCCAGTTTATCGCGGTATTCATCATCACTTAACAATTCCTCCAGGTATCGACTAGTATCTGATTCCGTATGACAGAGTTTTACCACCCCCGGGAACAGTTCTTTGATACCGGGGGAATAACTGCTGACTACCGGTGTCCCACAGGCTAATAGTTCGAAAACACGGCGTGAGAACATGGTCAGACTGTCACCGACTGAATTCACATTTAAAAAAACCAAGTATTTTTTGTAGATAGAGTTCATCTCATCGTAGGTCACGAACCCCTTAATGCAGTGCTGGTAAATATCCGGGAAAAGATAGTTTTTGTTTTTGTTTTCATACATTCGATCATAAATGTGCACATCATATTCCAGAGCCGGCGTCAGCAGCAACTGTAAATTACTTCTCCTGCTTTCATGCTTCTGGTTATACCAGGTCCCGGCAAAAGCTACCTTCCCAATCTTTTCCTGGTCTCGATCGACCGGATTATGNNACATTAAATCAAAAATCCGGTCGTGACCCAGTATCTCCCGGTAGCGAGGTATGGAATGAATATCGGTGGTGAATACATAATCAAAAAACTTGGCGGCTTCAATAAAGTGATCAAAATTCGAAGGGTCTTCTTTATTCCAAAAAACGGTGGGTATGTTGTTACTCCGGCACCAATTAGTNNTCCCGCCGATCATTTTACGCCATGTTAAGTCCTTTCCTCTCCAGGCTGATTCAACGAATAAGAAATGAGGATTCTCCCGCAGCATGGTTTCCTTCCAGTCATCCGGGGTCAGTTGAATAAAATTCGCTTCATATTGAAAGCTCTTATAACTGAATTCATCCAAAACACATGCTATCTTATAATCCTTAACCGGAAGGTTTGGACAATCATCCCAAGTGGTCCAGAGGGACTTTATTCCGTTATGATTATGCCGATGCATGACAATTGGGGGTTTGGTGGTTATGCTAATAATGTTTATTACCCTTCCTATCCAAAAACATATTAAACAAGACCTATCACAGTTATCCCGGGTTTTCGTCCGGTGATAAATTTTTGATTCAGAAACATTATATTACCACAGCAGTCAAAAGATGCAAAAAAATACCCCAAAAATCAGCGCAATTGGTGATGATTACCTTACCGCCAATGAGCTTGAAACGTTAGAGTTTTCTCGAAAACCAATAAAGCCTGGGCCAGAGAATTATTGCATTTCTAGAGACCTGTTCAGCATTATCGTTTTGGTGTTTTGGTAAGGTAAGGAGTATGCTAAAGGAAATGAGTACTGCATCGTAAGAAGGACCGCTATGAGTGATGCATTAACCAGCGTGCAGCAGCTGCTGGAATCAGTTACCACCTGGTGGGCCAATATCGCCCTGGTGATCAGCAACCTCGCGACTATAGATTTCTCGGACATTTATACGCTCCTGGCAAGATGGGTTTTCCCTGTACTGGCCGTGACCATACTGGTGCGTTGTGTCCTGCCCTTACTACGAAACCAGGGGTATGATACCGTTTGGGGTTATCTGGAGGTACCCGGTAGCATCCGGATCCCGGTAACCCACTGGGAGAATTCACTGGGTCGCAGCAAGCTCTCGGATATTGTGGTAAACCTGCCCTTCGTGTCCCGCAGCCACGCGGTTCTTACCTATGGCAAAGACGCCTGGACCATTACTGACCTGGGGTCCAAAGGTGGGGTCAGCGTAAACGGGGAGAGGATAGATCAGCAAGGTAAGGTTGAGGAGGGTGATACCATCTCACTGGGGGGAGCGGAGTTTCGGCTGCTGCCCGCAGATGCCGGGACTGACAAACCATTCCCACCGGGGCGATGGGGATGGCTTGCCGGGCTGGGACGGGGTATTGCTCCGGGAAAAACCCTCCTTTGGATCATGCTCTTTCAATTCCTGGGGGCCTTTCAGCTGTACTTTTCCGGAGGCGAGGAAGCAAATCTCAGCATATTGTTCACTTTTCTGGTACTGATCGCTGCCGAGTGCATCTATTACGTCATAATGATACAGGGCAGCCGGAAGTATCTGGAGCTTGAATTGCTGGCCTTTTTTCTCTGCGGGCTGAATCTCCTGGTAGTAGCCTCTGACGTTCCCTATCAGCTGTATAAGCAGCTGGCAGCCATAATTATGGGATTGGTCATCTTTTGCGCCCTCCACTTGGTCCTCCAGGACCTGGACCGGGCGCGCAAAGTGAAATACGTCCTGGCGGCCGGGGCGATAGTGCTCCTGGCGCTGAATCTGGTTTTTGGAGAGGTCCGTTTTGGAGCCCGCAACTGGATCAACCTGGGTTTCATTACCTTTCAGCCCATGGAACTGGTCAAGGTGGCTTTTGTCCTGGCAGGGACGGCAACCCTGGACCGTTTGCTGACCACCCGAAATATAACGGCGTTTATCGGGTTTGCCGGGACCTGCATCGGTGCGTTGATCCTCATGCGCGACCTCGGGACTGCGGTAGTATTCTTCGGGGCTTTTCTGGTGATCGCTTTTATGCGTTCCGGTGACTGGCGGACCATTGCTTACATAACCTCGGCGGCAGCCCTGGGGGCCCTGGCGGCAGTTACCTTTATGCCCTATGTGGCCTCCCGCTTTGAGGCCTGGGGCCATGTATGGCAATACGCCAACAGCCTGGGGTTCCAGCAGACCCGTACCATGATCGCCGCGGCCAGCGGCGGTCTGTTGGGGGTTGGCGGGGGAAACGGCTATCTGGTCAATATCCCGGCGGCGGACACTGACCTGGTGTTCGGACTGCTCTGTGAGGAATGGGGCCTGGTAGTGGCCTTTACCGCAGTATTGATGGTAATATTTATTTCGGTCTTTGCCGTATCCCTGATGAGGGGATGTAAGTCCTCAGTTTATGCGATTGCGGCTGCAGGTACCGCGACCATATTTCTGATTCAGACCGCGCTTAATGTTTTCGGCTCGGTGGATCTGCTACCACTCACCGGGATCACGCTGCCGTTTGTATCCAATGGAGGTTCCTCGATGATCGCTTCCTGGGCCTTATTGGCTTTCATCAAGGCGGCTGATGACCGTTCCCGGACGGATAGTGAAAGAAATGGGAGATTTTAATTGAAATTGCTGACAAGACGTGCCCTGGTGGTTTTGGCCCTGGCGATAATAGTCATTTCCGGACTCCTGGTATTTACTGTGAGATACCTGGGAGAGGCCTCTTCGTGGGTCATGCACGCCAGCAACCGACACCTTTACACCAATGCCCAGCCACAAGTAACCGGAACCATCTATGACCGCAACCGGGAGATGCTATTTGAAACCGTTGATGGCACACCGGTATACAACAAGGATCAAACTGTCAGAAGGGCGGTTATGCACGCGGTTGGTGACCCCGGCGGCAACGTGGTGACCGGGGCCAGGGTGGCCTTTGGGGAGAGGTTGAGCGGATGGAGCCTGCTCCAGGGAGCCTATCGCTTTAACCAGCGATTGAGTCATTTCCGCAGTGACCTGACTCTGACCCTGGATGCCAGGCTGTGTGCGGTGGCTTACAATGCGCTGGCCGGGCGCAAGGGGACGGTTGGGGTCATTAACTATGAAACCGGGGAGATCCTGTGCATGGTCAGCACCCCCTCGTTTGACCCGCAGTATCCCCCGGATATTGAAAATGACCCGGAAAGGTATGAGGGAGTATATATCAACCGTTTCCTCTCGGCGGCCTACACCCCGGGTTCGGTATTCAAGCTGGTAACCGCCGCGGCCGCGATTGACACCCTGGAGAACATTGACACTGAGGTTTACCAGTGTAATGGCGAAACTGTTATCGATGGGGAGTTGGTAACCTGTCCATCGGCTCATGGAGAGGTTGATCTTAAAGAGGCGTTGGCCAAATCGTGCAATGTGGCGTTTGCCCGGATAACTCTGGCTGTGGGAGCGGATACCCTGCAACAGTATGCGGAAAAGGCTGGTTTTAACTCCAGTTTGGAGGTCAACCACATCAAGACCAGGATAGGACGGGTAGAGGTCAAGAACGCCCGGGGAGGAGATTTGGCCTGGGCGGGGATTGGCCAATACAGCGACACGGCTAACCCGCTCAGTTTTCTGGCTTACGTTGGAGCAATCGCCAATGACGGGGTCCGTGTATCACCGAGGATTATCAAAGACAACCTGTTATCGCGCCTGATCAGGTCCATTGGTGGAAAGGACCGGATCCTCACGGTGGAAACGGCCGCCCGGCTTGAGAGCATGATGCGAAACAATGTGCTGGAGACCTACGGAGAGGGTAACTACAGTGGACTGCAGTTGTGCGCCAAATCCGGGACCGCCCAGGTGGGGGAAGGCAAAGAACCCCATGCCTGGTTTGCCGGGTATATGGACCGTGAGGACTGCCCCCTGGCCTTTGTGGTAGTGGTTGAGAACGGGGGCGGCGGGAGCAGGGTTGCCGGTCCGGTAGCCCGAAAGGTACTGCAATCAGCGGTCAGCCGGTATGCGGGGGAATAGGCAGCTGGAATTCCACCAGGTGACGGCGATAACGGTGGGGGACACACCGGGATTGCAGACGCGGGTTATAGCGGGACTCGATTCCGATCTTTTGAAAATAGGTCTGCCACAGGTATTGCCAGTGCTGTTCCTCCTGGGGCATGGATTCATCCCAGTGGTAATCAAAGTCGGTCATAAACCATTTCGATTGTACCGGAGACTTGGCATTTATCCGGTCCGGCCCATCGTAGATAATGGCCAGCCTTCGGCCTTGGTCGTGGATAATCCAGCGCTCACCTGCCAGACGGTCGGCAAAGTGATCAGCTAACAGGGGAAGCACGTGGTGGTCAGGGGACATAGCTGCGTACAGGAAGTAGCCGGTGTCGGCAAAACGCAGCAGGCCTAACAAACGGTGGACTTCACCAACCACCTTTCGCTCCAGTCTATGTACCGGATACACCGCTGGATGGCTGTGATAAAGGTTAAGTTTTGGTCCCATCCGGAACCCCAGGCGCAGATAGCCCAGGATCAGGTTCTCCTTCTCCGGGGAAGAGGACAGGTAGATGTGATAGACCGTTTCCAGAGTGCTGGCTGATATCTTTTCTTCGATAGCCCGATAAACCCGGGACGCCAGGGCCGGCTCAGTCGTAACCACCGTACTGTTATCCAACAGGGTGGGCTGGTATAACTCCTGGTGGTAGATACCGGTGGCAGCTTCCCGGTAATAGTGGTGATATATGCAGGTTAAAAGCCCGTTAAAACTCCCATCGTACAGGTATTCCATCAGTTTCTCCCTCTAGGCTAAAACAGAGTCAACTGCGTAATCGGAGCTTCTGGAACCATGATGCGACGGATCGCCACCGGATCAAAAGGCTGTTTGACCGGGCGCCTTCCCTTACAGGTCACGAAGTACTGAGCGCGCTTGAAAACCACCCCCAGTTTTTTCAACTGGTCAGTTGAAACTGCCGCAACCCGGCGTTGGCTGATGATACGTCGGGCCGATATCGGCCCAATGCCCGGCACCCGCAGGAGTTCTTCATAGGAGGCCCGATTGACTTCCAGGGGAAAGAATTCCGGGTGCCTCAAAGCCCAGGAGGTCTTGGGGTCGATATCGGTTTCCAGATTGGCATGGGCCGGGTCGACTATCTCCTCAGCTTTGAAGTGGTAGTAACGCAAGAGCCAGTCCGACTGATAAAGTCGGTGTTCCCGCAACAGCGGAGGGGCTGTTAGCGGGGCTGGGAGATTTACGTCCTGATTTACCGGTACATAAGCAGAGTAGTAGACCCGCTTCAGGCCAAAGTTCTGATATAAGGCCTGGGTGGTGTGCAGGATGGTCAGATCACTGTCCGGAGTGGCACCGATGATCATCTGGGTGGACTGGCCGGCAGGGACAAAGCGCGGTGCATGGCGAAAGCGCCGGCGGTCCTCCTTGTGCATCTGGATCTTTTCTTTCAGCTGCTGCATGGAAGCATACATCACCGGTAGGGATTTCTGCGGCGCCAGCAGACGCAGGCTCTGTTCAGTGGGTTGCTCGATATTGACACTCATCCGGTCCGCCATCAGCCCGGCCTGGTTTATCAAGGACGGATCGGCACCGGGAATAACCTTCACATGAATATAGCCGTTGAACTCGTACTCTTCGCGGAGCAATGTCAGGACCTTGATGATCTTTTCCATCGTGTAATTGGGGGATTTCTCCACCGCAGCACTGAGGAACAGACCTTCGATATAGTTGCGCCGGTAGAACTGGATGGTCAGGTCCGCCAGTTCGCGGGGAGTGAAACTGGCCCGGGGGATATCATTCGAACGCCGATTAACGCAGTACCGGCAGTCAAATATGCAGTCATTGCTGAGCAAAATTTTTAACAGGGAAATACAGCGTCCATCAGAGGACCAGGTATGGCAGATCCCACATGAGGCGGTATTACCGGTTCCGGCCTTATTCTTCCGGGATACACCGCTGGAAGAACAGGAGACATCATATTTGGCAGCACTGGCCAGGATACTGAGTTTGTTCAGGATATCCATATGAGAATACCTCAAGACAAATTGGCCTGGATTTATTTTCAGTATACTACCAAATATCAGCGAAGGCTAACGAATGTTCGCCTTCGGTTGTTAGCTCAACTATCACTCATGAATACTCACCGGAGTACCGGTGGGAATATGATCATAAATCCACTTCGCGTGATCAATTTCTAATCGAATACACCCGTGTGATGAGGGATTTCCCAGCTTGTCCGCCTCTTCCGCAATAACATTTCTGTCGCGGTCCATAGGGATACTGTGGAACAGGTAGACTCCCCAGTCCTTAAACGAAACCCACCACTTTGCGCCCTGCTGATATTTTTCACTGAAGAACCATTCTCCCCGGTTCTGGATGGTAAAGCTGCCCAGAGGGGTGGAGCCGTTTTTGCCGGTGGACACGATCCATTCTTTGATGACCGTACCGTTATTATAGATACGTACTTTTTGCTCTCCAATACTTACATCAATAAGATATCCTTGGGTGGTTGGCCGGTTATTATTGACTGTGGGATCTTTTTTACTACCTCCCCGACTGGGTGGTGGTGGGGCAGGTCTGTCCTTTCGTGTCTTATCCGGTTGGGGTTCCATTCTGCTTACCGCATTAGTATTATCCTTGTCAGATAAATTGGCAGTACCGATTGAAGGATCAATAACTGCAAAAAAGACCAGTACCAGGCTTAGCAAGATGACAACCGGCAGTAATTTTTTCAACGTAGTATCCTCCCGTGTATGGTATCAATCGAGTTCTTGTAACACAGAAACCGTTGTTATTACTTTTCATAAGATAATACGATTTTTGTAAGACAAAGTATCAACCAGAAGCAAAGTAAATACTGGTACTGGTTTAGGTGAACCAGACAGGCAGCGAAGCATGCAGAAGAAAGCCGGTTGACAATCAGCATAAGTAATGCTGACCCTTTAATTATTAACTCAACTTTCGCAGT
>DCTH01000016.1:0-1509 GCA_002329495.1 Syntrophothermus sp. UBA1445
TAACGGTTTCCCTGGAAATGTTCGAGGCCCGCCGTCTGCGGACCGTGGGCAAAATGTCGCTTTCGGGGCAGCGGGCGCAGGTGGGTTCTTCGATTGCAGCCCTGTTCGCTCGCAGCATGAGTCTGTCTGAGGAAGTCTATCAGGCTATGGTGGCCCGCTGTTACACGGGGGAGGCTCCTCGGCCTTTATCAGATGCATGCCCGATCCAAAATCTGTGGCCAGCAGGCGACAGGGGTCAACTGCCGGAAGCCTGGGTTGGGTATCAAGACCGGTAAAGGATTCTATAGTATTGGAGGATTCACTTGTCAACACCAGTTTTTACACTCGAAAGAATTGCCTTCCGTTACCCCGGGGCGGAAAACCTGTTTCAGGATCTTAGCCTGGAGATTGCCGCCGGCGATAGTATATGTCTCCTGGGTGCCAACGGATCCGGCAAGTCAACGCTTTTGAAGATGTTTTGTGGTCTTGTATTCCCGTCGGCAGGTCGAATTCTGGCTTTTGGACAGGAAATTACCGAAGCCAGGTTGGAGGACAGCGGCTTTGCCCGCCAGTACCATCGGCGAGTGGGATTTATTTTTCAGAACTCCGAGGCCCAGCTTTTTAATACCCGGGTCTGGGATGAGGTGGCATACGGCCCCAACCAGCTGGGCTTGAGCTCGGCAGAAGTAAAGACTAGGGTTGACGATATCCTGACAATGCTTAACCTCCAGAGTCTGGCGGACCGTTCCCCTTACCGGCTGAGTGGCGGGGAGAAGAAAAAGGTGGCCGTGGCCGCAGCCCTGGTCCTCAACCCGGAGGTTTTGATCCTGGACGAACCCACCAATGGACTAGACCCGAAAACCCAGCGCTGGCTGATAGAACTGCTGCTGCAGTTAAACAGCATGGGGCGTACCATTATTACTGCCACTCACAACCTGGACCTGGCGCATGCGATATCCAGGCGGGCTATAATCCTATCTGAAGATCACCAGCTGGTCTATGACGGCCCCAGTGATCAGGCCCTGGAAGACAAATCACTCCTCACAGCCGTTAACCTGATTGAAGAATATACCCACCGTCATGGGGAACAGGATCATAAACACCGGTATACTCATGGTTAGATGGATTTATATATATCGCACATAGCCGTGAATGGGTCCTCAGGGGTATATAGAAAAAAAAAGAATTATGTTACTTGCAGGAGTTTGCAATCTTTTATAGAATCATCCAAGCATTAGGATTGTGAAAAAAATAATAAGCCGGTCTCCGAGCCTGAAGATCTGGAGGCGATGAACGCAATGAATTTCAGGCCGTCGGGTACACCGGGAAACGGGTGTGCCTTCCATTGTGAAAAGGAGATGCTGAGGTAAGCGATAAATACGCGTATCCATTGTGGTATGTGATTAATTTACGCGCACAGTAATCCAGCATTTCGTTTGCTGGGTTTTTTAATGGATAAAAGAATAGCCGGTCTCCGAGCCTGAAGATCTAAAGGCGATGAACGCTATGAATTTCAGGCCGTCGGGTACA
>DCTH01000016.1:1605-1767 GCA_002329495.1 Syntrophothermus sp. UBA1445
AAGCGGTAAATACGCGTATCCATTGTGGTATGTGGTTAATTTATGCGCGCAGTAATCCAGCATTTCGTTTGCTGGATTTTTTAATGGAAAAAAGAATAGCCGGTCTCCGAGCCTGAAGATCTGGAGGCGATGAACGCAATGAATTTCAGGCCGTCGGGTACA
>DCTH01000016.1:1796-7555 GCA_002329495.1 Syntrophothermus sp. UBA1445
AGGTAAGCGGTAAATACGCGTATCAATTGTGGTATGGCGTTAGTTTATGCGCGCAATTGTCCAGCATTTCTTTGCTGGACTTTTTTTAAGATCACATACCAGCAGAGCATAAATGATCAGGAATTGCCAAGCCGGTGCAGATATCAAGATACTATTGTCTTCGAATTATCTTCACAAAATTATGTAACCCTTAAAGAAAGGGATGGACAGAATTCTCTGGAGAAACCGGAGGAGTACCTACTTTGAAAAAGGATGTTATTTAATGCATGAGTTTGCTTTGATTCAAAGCGTTTTGGAAATGGTAAAGGACAGCGCTGTCCAGAATCGCATAAAAAAAGTAAATCGAGTAAAGTTGGTGGTTGGCAAGCTCTCCATGGCCCTCCCTGATAGCCTGCATTTTGCGTTCGATGCCATCAAAGCTACCGACGACTTGTTTAAGAACGCAAATCTGGAAATCGAAGAACGGGAAATCATGGTCAACTGCCAACAGTGCCAGCAGGCTTTTCCCATGGAGGACCGCTACTGTTTTGTCTGTCCATCGTGCAATTCAACCGGTATTGAGATAATTCAGGGCCGGGAACTGTACCTGGATTACTACGAAGGAGATGAAAACTGATGGTACAGGTTCGTCTGGAGACCAATATTCTGGGAGCCAATGAACTTCTGGCCCGCAAGAACCGTGGGGTATTTACCCGGCAGGGAATCCTGGTAGTTAATCTGATGAGCTCACCCGGTTCAGGCAAGACCACCCTGCTGGAAAAGAGTATCGAGCATCTGCATGATCGACTGCGGCTGGGAGTTATCGAGGGTGACCTTTACACCGACCAGGATGCCCGTCGTATAGAGCAAAAAGGAGTGCGGGTGGTACAGATCAACACCGAAGGTGCCTGTCACCTCGATGCCGGGATGGTTGGCCGGGCCTTCGAGGGCCTGGCCACTGAAAACCTGGACCTGCTTTTCATTGAGAACGTCGGCAATCTGGTATGCCCGGCGGAGTTCGACCTGGGGGAGGACTTCAAGGTGGTGGTCATAAGCACCGCCGAGGGCAATGATAAACCCCTGAAGTATCCGCTGATATTCCGGGAGGCCCGGGCCATCCTCCTGAACAAGATTGATCTCCTGCCGTTTACTGACTTCAGCGTGGAGCGTTTACGGAGGGACCTGGNNGCATTGAGGACTGGATTGAATGGCTCCTGGAGGAGGTGAAGATTAAAAGAGCCGAAGCATAAAGGGACTATTCTCAATCTGAATGGTGCCATTATCAAAAACAACAGTTGGGGAGGGAATATAAAAAGTGTCAAGCAAACTGAGTCGACGCGATTTTCTTAAGATGTGCGCGGGTTCGGCTGCGGTAATATCGTTATCAAGCTATCTGGCTCCCTTCATGAAGGAAGCGGTTGCAGCTGGCGCCCCACCCGTAATCTGGATTCAGGGGGCATCCTGCACCGGATGCTCAATATCACTGCTCAACACGGTACATCCCGATATCAAAGAGGTCTTGACCAAAGTCATCAGCCTTACCTATCACCCCAATATCAGCGCCGCTGCCGGTGATTTGGCCATAAAGGAAGCCATCTACAAGGTGGCGGAAACCAATCCCAAAAACTTCTTCCTGGTGGTGGAAGGTGCGGTTCCCACCGGTGCTGAGGGACGCTTCTGCATGGTGGGTGAAACAGAAAATGGAGAGCCTATCGTATTCGAAAAACTGATCAAGGACATTGGCAGCAAGGCCAAAGCGATTATCAATTTCGGCACCTGCTCCGCCTACGGAGGAATTCCCGCCACCAGTCCTAATCCGACGGACTGCAAGCCAGTTTCCAAGGTGGTAAAGAATGTTCCTATCATCAATGTGCCCGGCTGCCCGCCGCATCCGGATTGGATGGTTGGGACCATAGCTCATGTACTCCTCTACAACGATTTACCGGAATTGGACAGCTTTGGACGTCCCAAGATGTTCTTCGAAAGGATCATCCATGATAACTGCCAGAGAAGGCAATACTTTGACAACGCCATATTTGCCAAAACCTTTGGTGAGATGGGCTGTATGCTGGAGTTGGGATGCAAGGGCCCGTATGCTCACTGTGATGCTACCACCCGCCTGTGGAACAACGGCAACAACTGGTGTGTAGGATGCGGTGGCGTGTGTATCGGCTGTACCGAACCCCAGTTTCCGGCCTGGCCGATGTACGAGAGAATGCCGGATATGCCGGTGGGACCGGCAACATCAGTTACTGCTGACCAGATTGGTCTCGTGCTGGGTGGCGCAACTGCCCTCGGTATTGCGGGACACCTGGCTGGAAACATAATCACCGGCAGGATCGGTCCCAAAAAGGCAGACGAAGCGAAGGAAGGTGAGGCATAAATGGCAAAAATCATTGTTGATCCGGTAACCAGAATTGAAGGTCACCTTAAACTTGAGGTTGAGATCGAAGACAATGTGGTAGTAGATGCCTGGACCAGCGGTACCCTGTGGCGTGGCATGGAACTTATTATGCAGGGCCGGGATCCACGCGATGCCGAACAGATCATGCAGAGAATCTGCGGAGTTTGTCCCACGGCGCATGCCACCGCAGGTATACTGGCGCTCGATGATGCTATGGGTATTGAACCGCCGCCCAACGGCCGCATCATCAGAAACCTGATTTTTGGTTCCAACTATCTTCAGTCGCATATCCTCCATTTCTTTCACCTGGCAGCCCTGGACTATGTGAAGGGTCCGGACATGGCTCCTTTCAAGCCCAGGTATGAAGCTGATTACCGATTGCCGGCAGATATTAACGCCCAGGCAGTGGATATTTACCTGGAGGCCCTCACCATACGGCGCAAGGCTCAGGAAATGCTGGCTATCTGGGGAGGCAAGATGCCCCATGTCCAGGCAATTGTTCCCGGTGGGGTTTCGGAAGTGCCCAATACATCAAAGATTTACAAGTTTCTAGCCTATCTCGAAGAGATACAGACGTTTATTGATACCAAGTACATCCCAACCGTCAAGGCAGTGGCCGGGGTCTATTCAGATTGGTTTTCCATTGGGGCCGGCTGCCAGAACTTCCTCTGCTACGGCGGTTTTCCGCAAGAAGAAGGCCTGGATCATGTAAAGAAAAAGAAATTCTTTGACAGTGGGGTTTATGTTAGGGGACAGTATAAAGAATTGGATATCGGGTTGATAACCGAAGAGGTGACTCATTCCTGGTACGCTGATGATACCGGAGGTAATACCCCGGATGTGGCAGTAGTCACCGCTGACGCCAAGAAAAAAGGCGCTTATTCCTGGATTAAATCCCCCCGTTACAACGGGGAGGCTATGGAAGTAGGACCACTGGCCCGCCAGTGGATTGCTAAAAACCCCGATGTGTTGGCCCTGGGTGATAAAGCCTTCTCAGTTATGGGGCGTCATTTCGCCAGAGCAATCGAAACATCTCAGATTGCCAAAGCCATGAAGGAATGGGCCCTGCAGCTGCAACCGGGTCAACCGGTATGTACCCCGCACGAGCTGCCTAAGAAAGAAGTGGTTGGGGTAGGACTCTGTGAGGGATCCCGTGGTGCTCTGGGGCACTGGCACCGGATCAGTTCCGATGGCAGAACCATGGTTTACAATGCCGTAGTACCCACCACCTGGAATTCGGGACCCCGGACCGGAAGCGGTGCGGCCACAGTGCGCGGCCCCATGGAAGAGGCTATTGTGGGAACCAGGGTGGCCGACCCCAGCAATCCGGTGGAATTGGTCAGAATCATACGGTCCATGGACCCGTGTTACGGTTGTGCCATCCACGTAATGACCCCGAATAAGAAGACGATCAGCCAGTTCGCCATCAACTAGGGGGTGTGAAAATGTTTAAAAAGATGGAGGAGAGGCATTCATTATGGATCCGGATATTCCACTGGACCAACATGATTGCCATCACCATGTTGATTCTTACCGGTTTTTATATTCATGCACCTCAGACCTTCAGGTTGTTTGGCAGTATGGATACGGCCCGGGGCTTCCATTTCGCCATGGCATATGTTCTGGTGGTGGGGGTTTTGGGAAGAGTCTATTATGCTATCGCGGCCAAGGATGCCAAGAACATCGTATACAGTCCTGTAGAAGATACCAAAAAGCTTCCCAGTATGCTTAAGTATTACCTGTTTCTGGCTGATGATCATCCCTATTACGGGAAGTACAACCCCGGGCAAAAAGGGATGTATACCGGCTGGCTGGTAATGGCGATCCTTATGATTATCACCGGCTTTATCCTTTACAAACCCCACCTGTTCCTGGGTTTATCGGGCTGGTTTGGCGGGTTTTTGACGGTTCGCCTGATCCATTACATCATTACCTGGTTGTTTGTACTGACCGTAATGCTGCACGTATACCTGGATGTAGCTGAGGGGATTCCAATTCTGAAGTCGATGTTTACCGGCAAGATCCCGGCGGATTTCCATCACGGCTATCATGAGGATGAGGCGTAAGGATTAAAGTAACTATGGGAGGTTCTGACTTGAAACGAGTTCTGGTCCTGGGTATCGGTAACCTGCTGATGCAGGATGATGGGGTTGGGGTACACGTTATCAGGATGCTGGAAAAGCTGGACCTGCCGCCTGAGGTAGAGGTGGTTGACGGGGGAACTCACAGCTACGATCTGCTTGATTACTTCAGCCAGGCGGATCAGTGTATTGTCATTGATGCTATGCATGCCGGGGGCCAGCCGGGAACCGTTTACCGGGTGCCCCTGGCTGAACTGGATTTGAAGCCAGACCCCAATATAGCATCCCTGCACGAGCTGAGCTTTGCCGAGGCCATGTACATGCTGAACCTGCAAGGGTACAACCCACAGGTAATTATCTACGGGGTGGAGCCGCATACCGTGGACCTGGGATTGGAACTGACTCCCTGTGTTGCCGAACAACTTCCAAGAATCGTGGAGATGATTCAGCGAGAAATCGCGGCCCTGCTGGCGTGAGCATCCAGTTCCCCGTAAATGAAATGGAACTCCGGCCACCTGTTTAATAACCCGGAATATTTTTATGTTTGCAAGTCCTGGGGCAAGGATGGTTTATAGATACGGTTTCTCCCGTTATCCGTGATCCATCCTTGATTACCCTGGGCATACTTGGTTCTTGCCGACTTATTACCGGGGTTGAACGTAAAAAAGGAAGAAGTACCATTGGATTGCTTATCCAGGTAGGGAATAATAAGACAGGTTAATACAACACCTTAAGTAAAGCGGTATTGTGAGATGAGCATTAAAGCCTACAGCATAAGAATAAATGGCATCGTCCAGGGTGTGGGTTTTAGACCCCATGTCTATCGTCTGGCGGTTGAGCTTGACCTTAAAGGATGGGTTCTTAATTCATCGGCGGGAGTATTCCTGGAGGTGGAGGGAGAAGAGGAATCTCTGCGTGATTTTATGCAGAGACTGCAGAACGATCCGCCCCCCCGGGCGTTGATCCGCAGTTGTGAGATGCAGGAGATCAGCCCGGCAGGTTTTAATGAGTTCACCATTAGACATAGCCATGATGATGGGAAGACCACGGTGATGATCTCCCCTGATATCGCCATGTGCACGGAGTGCGGACAGGAAGTCAGCGATGTTAAGGACCGGCGTTACCGTTACCCTTTCACCAACTGCACCAACTGCGGACCTCGCTTTACCATTATTAAAGATCTTCCCTATGATCGGGCCATGACCACCATGGCTTCGTTTCCCATGTGCCCTGAATGTCAGGCTGAATTTGACAACCCTCTCAACCGGCGATTTCACGCCCAGCCCAATGCCTGC
>DCTH01000016.1:7578-8280 GCA_002329495.1 Syntrophothermus sp. UBA1445
GGGGCTTTCACCTGGCGGTAAATGCTCTGGATGCAACTGCGGTCCTGCGGCTGCGACAGCGCAAGCGACGTGATGCCAAGCCGTTTGCAGTGATGGTTCGCGATCTGGCAACAGCGCACCGGCACTGTATCATCAATGCCGAGGAAGAGGAGTTGCTCAGTTCACCCCAGGCACCGATAGTGGTACTGGAGAGGAGATACGACAGCACTCTGCCGGTGGAGGCCATCCATCCGGGATTGAAAACCCTGGGAGTGATGTTGCCCTATACACCTCTGCACTACCTGCTGTTTGACGATGAACTGCGAATACTGGTGATGACAAGCGCCAACATCAGTGATGAACCCTTGATAACCGACAATGAGGACGCCCTCGAAAATCTGGGCGCTGTAGCCGACTTCTTTCTCCTGCACAACCGGGACATCTACAATCCCTGCGATGACTCGGTGGTGCAGCTGACCAAGTTGAAAACCGTCCACCTTTTGCGGCGGGCCCGGGGATTTGTCCCGGGGAGCATACCGATTGGCAGGCAGGGTGAGCCGGTTTTGGCTCTGGGGGGCGAGATGAAGAACACCTTCTGCCTTACCCGAAGAGGGGAGGCCTACCTGAGCCAGCACTGGGGAGATCTTAATCACTACCACAACTATGTTAGTTTCCTGCAGGGGATTGAACGGTTCAAACGGTCACTGGAAGTGGAACCCCGGG
>DCTH01000058.1:0-16050 GCA_002329495.1 Syntrophothermus sp. UBA1445
GACAAGGGTCAGGAAAAACAGGTGACCTGGGAACGTAAAATTAACACCTATGTGAATGCTCCGGTAAAGAAAGGTCACCTCCTCGGAGAAGCCCAGGTGTTCATCGATGGCAAACTGGTCAAGAAAGTCCCGTTGGTCGCGGCCAAAGACGTCGCCCAGGCCTCACCCTTCAGTACTATCAAGAAGGCCTGGAATAAANNAAATAATGGGAGGAGAAAGCCTTTCCTCTGTAGAATAAGTGATAAAAACACCAGGAGGGAAGGCTTTTGCATGTAGATTTGGAATCAGTACGGGATACGCTGATGGCCAGGATCAAAGGGGAAATCGATCTGGCGACAGCGGATGATCTGCGTGACATCATCGACGAGAGATTAAAAAGAGAGAAATACAAAGCCGTAATCTTGGACCTGGGTGGGGTCTCATTCATCGACAGCTCCGGCCTCGGCTTTATCCTGGGAAGGTACAAGAGGATAACCGGACAGGGGGGCAAGCTGTACATCGTTCGCGCCCGGCCCTCCGTTTCCCGAGTACTGGAGCTATCCGGAATTAAGAAACTGATACCGGTTTACGCTACCGAAAATGAGGTTTTCCAAAACTAAGGGGGTTTTTGTATTGGTTGCAGGGGTAAAGAATTGGGTTCGATTTGAGTTTCCCAGCCTACCGGAAAACATAGCTTTTGCGCGCGCCTGTGCCGCCGCTTTTGCATCCCAACTGGACTGCACCCTGGAAGAGATAGAAGAACTGAAGCTGGTGGTCTCCGAAGCGGTTTCCAACAGCATCATACATGGCTACGCCCAACGCCCTGACGGGGTAGTGATACTGGAGATCAAGCTGGGGGAACAAAAGACCATAGATATTGTGGTGGAAGACAAGGGCTGCGGAATTGCTGATGTTGACCAGGCCCTGCAGCCGGCCTACTCCTCGGCGTCGGACCGGATGGGCCTGGGGTTTGTCTTTATGCAGTCATTTATGGAGGACCTGGAGGTTACCTCCGAGGTGGGGGTTGGCACCAGAGTACATATGGCCAAATCGCTGCTTCCCACCGGGGAAGACTACCGGGAGTAGGGAGGGCAGCTAATGGCCGGCACTCCCCCCAAACAGCCTGCGCTCAGNNGGCCCAGGCTGGCAACCAGGATGCGAAGGAAACCCTGTTCCAGGCCAATGTCGGTCTGATCTACCTGGTGATGGAACGGTTCAAGGGCACCAGGAACGAATACGAAGACCTGTTTCAGGTGGGGAGCATCGGACTGGTGAAAGCCATCGAGAGGTTCGACACCAGCTATGAGGTTCGGTTTTCCACGTATGCAGTACCGATGATCATTGGTGAGATCAAGCGATTCCTGCGCGACGACGGCATCCTCAAGGTGCAACGGGGACTGAAGGAAACATTTTACCGGGTAAAGTGGGCGGAAGAAAAGATCAGGGTTGAGACCGGCCGGGATCCAACTATCGGCGAGATCTCTGAGATGCTGGGAATTGATAAGGAAGAAATCGTACTGGCCATGGAGGCCTGCCAGTCGCCAGCCTCAATCTACGACCTCCTCTCCAATCAGGATCGAGATAAGCTCAAACTCATAGACACCCTGGGTGGGGATTTTGAAAAGGAGGAATTCCTGGAACAGGTGGCTCTCCGGGAGGCCCTGGAGAAACTGGATTACCGGGAACGGGAGGTGATTCTGCGCCGTTTCTTCAAGGATGAAACCCAGGTGGCTATAGCCAATGACCTGGGGATCTCTCAGGTTCAGGTCTCCCGCATTGA
The DNA here is from genome assembly GCA_002329495.1 of Syntrophothermus sp. UBA1445. Classification (GTDB taxonomy): domain Bacteria; phylum Bacillota; class Syntrophomonadia; order Syntrophomonadales; family DTU052; genus DTU052. The sequence goes on from DCTH01000058.1 coordinate 1,760, forward strand.
AAGAGCTGCTCTCAAGCGCCTCCGCGGACTGCTATCGGAGATCGGATGATAAACAGTTAAGATATCTCTTGCTGCTATATTATCTCCGATTAAACCAGCGGGACTTTAACCGAACCGAGACCGCCACTGTCTTCAGTTGAATTTCGTATACCAATAATGGGGAGCATCTGCACTTTGGAAGAACAGGGGATTCCCGGTGAGTCGCGGCTATTTGTCTCATACTACCTGGATCCCCTTTCCACTTGATGCCAGTTTACGCCGAAGCCTTCTTCTTGGCCAGATGGGCTATCTTGGCCTTCAAATTTATCATATACGGAACTTCCGGTTGCTTCATACCTGGTATGGGATCATACCGTTCCGCTTTAATCCTTTGGATGACTCGGTCCACCGCCCCGCACTCTTCGTCCAGGAGTTCGAAGACTCTATCCTTAAAACTGATGGTTTCATTAATTGATCGTTCTAGAAAGGTTTTGATTTTTTCACTGCCCACCAAAGCCATCTGATGGCCTTGACAAAAGATATCAATAGGCAGTGCGGCAATTCGCTGGAGAGATGATACATAGGAATCATAACTTGACAGGAATTCGGTAGTGACATAACCGGAATGGAGGAGTAAGCCGGCGGCCTCTCCGGCTATCAGAATCTTTTCCTTTCGCAAATAGTAGCTGTGGTGATCCCGGGTGTGACCTGGAGTGGCCAGTATCTCCACAGTTGTGCCGTTTCCCAGATCCATCACTGAATTGTCTTCAAGCTCAATATCTACCTCGAAGGGAAGGAAGGAATCATGCAAGAAACGCGAGGTGTCAATTCCCGGATAAGCCAGCATGTCAATCCGGGAGTCTTCATTCAGCTTGGTCATTAACGCCAGGGCACTGGGTCGTTTCAGGGTCTCGGTTGCCAGCGACGATGCTGCAACCTTCATGGAAGGAAATGTATCCTTCAGGTAAGCAGTCGCCCCACAGTGGTCCCAGTGGGCATGAGTAAGGAATAGCAATGACGGCATCCGTTCGCCCAGGACGGACTGTATTTCATCAACATAGATTTTCCCCATGAAACGAACACCCGCTTCAAAGATTGCCGGTTGGGGTGCATCCACCAGAAACATGGGATAGCCTACATGTCCCAGGAGATAGAAGTTGTCTCGTATTTTGCCGGTTGAATTGATGAGCATATATTTCCCCCTCTTGATCATTCCTTGGATTAGCAACGGTCCCTGTGGTTGGGGGAAGTTGCTTGGTTCAGCAGCTTCCGTCAATATCTGTATCATTTCTCCCACTATTCTAACAGATTAGACATTAAGAAGGGGGAATTATACGGATTTACGCGTCTCTGGTTGAGGCGCTGACTTGATAGGTACCCCTTCCGGCCTCCGTAAACCGGATTCTTACCAGGCTGGCAGCAGTCGAATAATTAATTATCCGGTGATGTCCGGGGGGAATACTGAAATCGGTGGCCGGATCGGTCAGTTGTAATCCTTTTGGTAGTGTAATCTCCACTGCACCCCGGAGGTTCCCCCTGGTTTGGTTAAGGATCATAAATGTAACCTGTTCTTTTCCTTCAATGTTTATGAAGGATGAGGTTCGCGGCGCTCCCGACAAGACGTCGTTAATGGCTGGTGATACCGTGCCAAGGTCCCATTCCACCTTTAATGAAGGCCAGAATCGACTGTCAGGAAACCTGGTACTCCGCAAACCCAAAATGCTTCTTTTTGAGTTTTCCATACCCTGCAGAGCGAAACCATGGTTGGGACTGGTACCGTCATACCATTTCCTGATAATCGCACCTACACCCAACTCCAACACGCTCGGGGGCGGACCAGATACGGTGGTCAGCCCGGTAAACAAAACCTGAGGTTGGGTGTTAAAGGTCACAGTCTTCTGGTCCCAGGGTGACAATACTTCAAATAGACACAACCTAGCCTTATTGGGATTGTCATTGCGGTACACAGTTAACTGCAGGGTTGCGCTTTGAATGGTGCTATTAGGTGGTATCCCGTGATAGGGTTTGGATATATCAAACAGCAGAAAGCTCCGGTAGATATCACCCTCATCAGCAAGCGAGCCAGCAAACAGGACATCGCCTTCCGGCCGGTTAATGAAATTCCGATCAGGATAGTTTGACGAAACATACACGTCCTGAACCGGCACAAAGCTTGTAACGGGCATAAAACCACCCCCTTTTTCACCTATCGTATTCCGCTCAGCTGGAATATGGTACCAATGATTCCAGCCAGTACACCCACAGAATCTTTCATGGCCCGAATTGTAGGATAAGACAAGTTCGAAAAAGAGTAACCTGGGTATAGTTAACCCAGGTTATTTCAAACAACAATNNTTTCAGTGTATTGAGGAATTACCCTGGCATTGGTTCGGTTGTTTCGTATTTTTATTCACCAATCCACATTCAATGCTGCCGATTAATTTGCTTTATCGGAAATCCTACTCATCCCTGGTTGCGGCGCTGACTCGATAGAATCCCTGTTGTCCGGCGGAGCTGAAACTGAGTCTTGCTGCCGCTACCGCGGCCGAGTAAGTAATCACCCGCTGACCCAGAGGGGGGATGGTAAACCCTGTATTAGAATCAATAACGGTTATTCCACCTGGGTGGGAAACCTCAACCGCGCCTGAAAGGTTTCCATCTGTCTGGTTCTGAACCAGAAATGTGATCTGATCTTGTCCTTCCATGTTTATGAATGTCGACTGTCTGGGGGCGCCAGTAAAGATTTCGAATGGGAATGTTTTCAGGACTCCATGGTCCCAAACTACGGTTAATGAGGGCCACTGCCGACTATCCGGAAAACGGGTACTTCGAAAACCAAGGATATTGTTATTAGCGTTTTCCCTACCCCGCAGTGCGAAACCATTATTGGGGCTGGTACCGTTATACCATTCTATGACGACACCTCTTACATTAACGGTTAAAATGGAGGGCGCGGGGCCAGGGACACCCTGTGACCCTATATCGCTTACAGCTGGCTGGTTGTTGAAGGTAACAGTACTTTGATCCCAGGGCTCAAGCACGTCTGTGACAATTAACTGGGCAACACCCGGATTATCATTGCGGTACATGGTTAACTGTAAACTTGCATTTTCAATGGTGCTGTTAGGCGGAATCCCATGGTAAGGCGTGAATAAATCAAACTGCAGGAAGCTGCGGTAAATATCATTTTCGTTGGTAAACGTACCAACAAACAGGACATCCCCTTGAATCCGATTAAAGAAATTCCTGTCCGGGTAAGCCGATGCAATATATACGTCCTGGACTGGAGAAAAGGTTGTTTCAGCCAAAATATCACCTCCTCTTTGAAATATCGTATTCAGTCAAAGAGGAACATGATACCATCTCAACCACCAATTTACACAGTATTAGATTCTGAAAAAACTCGTAGCAATGGCAGTAGGACCATTGGATCCAACGTAAAACATGGCAGTAAAGCTTACCGAACTCTTATAAATGTCGGGAAGTGTGGCCTTTTTTTGGCATGGCAATGGCCCTCTTTCAGAGGCTTGACTGAAGGTATTCACGATAGTGCTTAATCGTACTGTTCAAGTTCACTTCGACCCGGGCACACACTCCGGTAGATCCGCCTGAATCATCGCCACAAAAATCTCCACCAGATGGGGGTCAAACTGAAAACCAGCACACTGACGGATCACTTCCAGAGCCTGATTGATGGAGACCTTGCCCTTGTAACACTTGCCCCGGGTCAGGACATCATAAGCCTCGGCGATGGCAATGATTCTTGACTCCAGCGGGATTTGCTCTCCTTGCAGCTGTTGCGGGTAACCTTCGCCATCCCAGTGTTCATGAATGGAGAGGATTATTCTCGCCAGCTGGTTCCGGTTCAGAGCCTTAACGGTGCGGTAACCGGCTTCGCTGTGGCACTTCATGACCTCCCACTCCAGGTCATTCAAGGGGGAGTGATTGCCAAACAAGTACTCATCGATTGATACCTTGCCTACGTCGTGCAAACGGGCCGCCAGGCGAATAGTATCAACATCACCTTCCGGGTGGCGAGATGCTTCGAAAAGCCGGCAGGCCAGGTCCGCCACACTGTCCGAATGTTCCCGGGTTTCATCGCATTTGGCGGCCAGCTTCTTCTCAAACCCGGACATCAGGCACGCCATGACATGATCGGCTTTTTTGGCCTTATTCGCATACATACGTCTTTCGGCGATGCTGAAGAGCTCGTCGAAAGGCACATCAGGTGTATTCTGGGTGGCTATTCCCAGAGCGATACTGAGTTCAATCGGTTCCCATCGGTACTCATGACACACTTTGTGGATGCGTTCCCCAATTTTGTAGGCCTGGTCAGTATCGGTTCGAGGCAGGAGAATCAGGTATTCGTCACCACCCCACCTGACCAGTACATCGTCATCCCGTGTGCAGATACGCAGGACATTGGCCATATTTTTCAGCAGCTGGTCTCCGGAGGTATGGCCAAAGACATCATTGGTGAGTTTTAATCCATTCATGTCCCCGATGATAATACTGAGCGGAAGACAGTCCGGTTTTTGCAGGCGCGGCAGGATGTGTTCCAGGTAAGCACGATTCTTCAAACCGGTGAGACGGTCATGATAACTGAGGTAAACAACTTGCTCCTGGGCGTTTTTGGTATCGGTGATGTCGGTCAGCATCACCATAATAAAGTCTTTTCACTGACACTTTCTACATGCTTGGCCTGGACCAGAATTATCCGGTCCCGGATCTGTATGGTTTCCGGCAGGCCCAGCTCGCGAATATCAGAGACTTCGTCCTTACGGTCAAACAAGGCCTGAAAGCCGGAGTGAAAAGCTTTTTTGATATCCTCGTCCCCATCGGACAGTAGTTAACAGACGTTCAGATTAAAGATCTTACGGTTGAATATTCGTGTACACTCCTGGCTGTACTGCTTGTTGACCAGGAGATCGCGGCCAAAGGAGAGGAAGCCCTGACGTGCGTTATCGAGCAAGAGGTGGAGTTCACTCTCCCGCTGTTTCATTTCCCGTGCCTGAGCATCGCCTATTTTTACAATCTTTTGCATGGTTTTTAAGAGTTGTGCATACTCGCCGGCCATCCGGGAAAGACAATCCCGCATACCCGCAACATCATGAGACCCGTCTGTCAAATATTTGCGTATTTCCTCCAGTATTGATTTTTCCCTGGTGAACAGGGATTCGTCAGCGTAATTCATGATCAGTGTCTCCCCTTTACAGGCGGAATCCCAGGACGGTAATGTCGTCCCTCTGATCCTCGCCCTGCATGTAAGTTAGAAGTTCGCGTGCCAAGACCCGGTGCTGTTCAGTCATAGGCAGGGTGTGGGTCTTCTCCAGTAGGCTGCGATAGCGGGTGGTGCCATAGCAGTAGTTATTCTCAGAGCCATTCTGATCCAAATACCCATCGGTGCTCAGGTAGAAGGCATCACCTTTCTGGTAGGTAACGATCTGATTTTCAACTACCAGCCGCTCGGGATTCCGGCGGTGACCAATACCGTGTTTGGCACCGGGATAAACTTTTACTCCCCCCAGACTTACCTGATACAAAGCGATCTTGGCCCCGGCATAGAGGAATGTGCCATCTTCGGATATGTAGCAAACCGCAGCATCCAGCCCTTCGTCCAGGCGTTTCCGGCCATCATCCCCCTGAAGAGTCTGGTAGAGAATCCGATTTAATTCCTTGAGTATCAGGGCCGGGTTATTGGAAGCCATGTTGTCCACGATGCGGTCGATCATCGATATAACCGCCATGGTCATCAACGCGCCCGGGACCCCGTGACCGGTACAATCACCGACAATCACCAGGCGGCCACGTCCCACATCCCGGGCCCAGTAGAAGTCACCACCCACGGTATCCCGCGGTTTCCAGAGAATGAAATGCTCACTGAAGATCCGATCCATCTCACCCGGCGGCGGCAGCATGGCCTCTTGAATCCGCTGGGCATAATCAATGCTGTCCATAATCTTCTGATTCTGCTCAGTTAATTCCTGGGTCCTGAGCTCAACCTGGCGTTCCAGTTCCGCATTTAGAAGCAACGCCCGCTTGTAGGGGTTGGCAATGCGTCGTGACACGATGAAGAAAATAATGATCAACAAAATCACGGTGATGGCAGCGGTAGCTACGGTATTTGTCCAAATCGGTGTCACGACCGCCAGGCTTTCCTCGCGCGGGATCTGGTAAACCAGGGTCCAGGGCGCATATCGTAAAGGCTGGTAGACCAGGTCCATCAACTCGCCCTGGCTATTAGTAAATTCTGTTACTATCGGTCTGCGGCTGATGGTCTGTGAGGGGTCCGTGCTCAAAACCCTTTTATATAACTCCGCAGGGAGGAACTCCGTAAGCTGTCGGTTTATTAAAGATACATCATCTGAAAGGCAGATTTTCCCATTGTTATCGACCAGCAACAGAGTGCTGTTAACACCTTTCTTGTCGCGTCGGAAATCAGCGGCAGTGGTTTCCAGATTCAGTCCCACACCTACCACGGCCACCGGATCGTTTATGTCGCCCATAAGAGTGTTGATGGAGACGGCACTTCTCTGGAGCAGTCTATCATGGTCAAAGTTAACAGTTACCCGGTTCCCTGATTTCAGGGTGTTATAAAACCAGTCATCCTGAGAATTATCGGGTGACAGAGTCCCCAAAAGGGTGCCGCTGCCCCCCCAGTAATTATTGGTGACGGCACTGACAATGAAACAGTTGTCGTAATCGTAATGATTCTTCAGGTTAAATATTGTTGACTTTGCGTACTGCTCCAGTTGCTGATCGGTTTCCCCGTCGGTTATCCATTCCTGCAGGGCAGGATTGCCAGCCAGCTGCAGTGACGTCTCCCGTGCGCGTTGTAAACGGCCGTCTATTTTATTGGTATGGCTCTGGATCATGTTGGGCAGGTCCCGGGTTTTCAGCTGGTCAATAACCGCCTGCTTGGAGATGTTATAGGTGAATGCCCCGGTGGCCACAACCGAAATCAATATGACAACGCAGGCCAGAATTATAACATGTAAGGGTCCCGAATCATACAGGATATCGTTTTTCGATTCTTTATTGACCTGATGGTTATGGTCGTCCACAAACAATCCCCTCCAATTGACCTCCGAGAACCTGGTTAATACTAAGAAATAAGGTCCGTTTTCTGATTTGATTGACTGGAAGCGACAATATGGAAGGGGAAAGTAACATCCTCCTTGAACTCTTCAGCGCACTCTTGTTCACTCTCGTTTTCGGGATCAACGTACCAGGTCAGTGAGATTTTCTGCCCGGCCTTCGATGCTTCCTCCAGTCGATCCATAATGTTCATTAAACACTTGGAACTGCTGGTATTGATATAGTGCAGGACTAACTCAACCCTCAAGCCTGAAGCAAGAAGACCTCCAAACGCTGTCAAAACGAGTCGAGGTCCAACTGGTAATAGCAATCAACATATAAAATGAGGAACTCGCCGTAAACAATCAATACATCATCCATACCAGCCGCATCAGTCGTTCATCAGGCTGATACGCCCAGGCCGGTTATTTCTCCGGCACCGTTAATTCCCCGCTGATTATCTTCGCTTTGATCTCTTCGAGTCTCGGCTTGATGTCAGCAATCAGATCCTGGTTATACTGGTTTTCTGAATAACTGAGACAGTCCTCTTTCAGTCCCAGCACGGTGTACCCCCCCTGGAGTTTACCATCCACCAGGCTTTCGATCATCAGAAATACTGCCTCATCCAGTTTCTTTTCCAGGCTGGTTAATATGTATTCCCGCTGATTTTCAGGAGCGGTAAGTGTCCAGTCAATATCGTGGCCGATGACCCGCTTTCCTTTGGCGGCGGCGGCTTCGAGTACCCCATTGCCTGATACCCCGGCTGCCTGCAGGATCACATCTGCTCCCTGATCCAGCTCTTTCTGGGCCAGGGCTTTTCCGGCTGCCGGGTCATTGAAAGCGGCCCCTGAGTAACCTATGTATTCGGAAATAAAGGTGATATCGGGTTTGATATACTGGGCCCCGGCGCGGTAACCGGCTTCAATTCTCTCCACCGGGGGAAGCTTCATCCCGCCCACAAAACCTATGGTCCCGCTCTCGCTCACCAGTGCCGTCATAGCGCCGATCAGGAATGCGCACTCCTGCTCCCGGAATGATACGCAAGAGATGTTGCTGGCAGTGGTAAGGCCCGGAATGCTGTTATCCAGCAATACGAAATGGGTATCCGGAAACTTCTGGGCCACCGGGGAGAGTTCATGAGTAAAGAGGCTGCCGACACATATCACCATGTCGAAACCGTTTTCGGCGAACTGAGTTACAATTTCCATGCCCTCCGCATCCTGGGATGGTTCTGCGGTCTGGGTTTGAATGCGGTCTCCGAACTGCTCCCCGGCACGTTCCAATCCTTGTTGGGCTCGAACAAAGAAGGGGTTATCAGTGCCTGCGGAATCAAAAACCATACCTATCTGCAACTTGTCCTCTACTCCGCCAGATTGGGAGGTTCCAGCCTGACAACCGGTCAAAACCAGGCTAAGGGTCAATAAAATGGCCATCAACCATATGAGCCTTTTCATTCAATAGTCCTCCTGTCCGTTTTGTTGAAATGTACCTTGGGGTCTTCGGGTAACGGGAGCCCGGGTCGGTTGCCATTAATATAATTACGGCAAGGCCGTTATTTCTCCGGGATGGTCAACTCGCCGCTGATTATCTTAGCTTTGATCTCCTCAATTTTCGGTTTGATGTCAGCAATCCGATCCTGGTTATACTGGTTTTCTGAGTAACCCAGGCCGTCTTCTTTAAGTCCCAGCTCGGTAATTCCTCCCTGGAGTTTACCTTCAACCAGGCTTTGGATCGTCAGGAATACGGCCTCATCCAGTTTCTTCTCCAGGCTGGTCAGTATGTACTCCCGTTGATCTTCGGGGGCGGTGAGGGTCTGGTCAACATCAAGGCCGATAGCCAGTTTACCCCTGGCAGCAGCGACCTCGATCACCCCATCTCCCGATGTTCCGGCCGCCTGTATGATGACATCTGCTCCCTTGGCCAGCTCTTGCTCGGCGATGGCTTTTCCGGCTGCCGGGTCGTTAAAGGCAGCCCCCGAATAACCTATGTATTCGGCAATAACCGTGATATCGGGGTTGATATACTGGGCACCGGCACGGTAACCGGCTTCAATTCTCTCAATGGGTGGAATCTTCATTCCGCCCACAAAACCGATCGTTTTGCTCTCGCTTACCAGGGCGGCCATGGCACCGGTCAGGAATGCGCCTTCCTGCTCCCGGAAGGATACGCAGGAAATATTGCTGGCAGCATTGAGGTCAGGAATCGTGTTATCCAGCAATACAAAACGGGTATCAGGATATTCCTGGGCTACCCGAGGAAGTTCCTGCGTGAAGAGGCTGCCGACACATATTACCATGTCGAAACCGTCCTCGGCGAACTGTTGTACCAGTTGCATGCGCTCCCGGTCCTTGGTAGGTGTGGCGGTCTCGGTTTGTATGCGGTCCCCGAATTGCTCTTCGGCACGTTCCAATCCTTGTTGTGCCCGAACAAAGAAGGGGTTCTCATCGCCTGCCGAATTAAAAACCATACCGATCCTGAGCTTATCCGCTTCTGGGCCAGGCTGCGAAGTACTGGTGTCACACCCGGTCAAAACCAGGCTGAGGATCAGAATCATAGCCATCAACCACATGATTCTTTTCATTGGAAATATCCTCCTGCTTTTTTAATTGAGACGTAATAGGGGTTCTCGGGNNTCTCGGGATGGAATAATTTGCACAGTGTGATAACAGAGATTCGCTAATTGGAACCCTGACTCCTGCTGTTGCTTTGGAAATTCTGCTACATTTAAAGCCCGCGATCTACCTGGTGATGGGGGTTATATAGTCCCGGGTTTTCCAGCTTCTGAGACAGTAGCTCAGGTACTCACTGTCGTCCAGGGGGTTGGTATGGGGTTCCGAGGAGTGATGTCTGATGGTCACATAATTATACTTGTCAACCGAGAAGACCTTCTGGCCGGCCGCCTGGCAATCCTTTTGAAACTCACTGTCCTCCCCGATAGTGATATCGCGGAACTTTATGTAATTGAAGACCTCCTTTCTTACAATCATGGTGGCTCCGATTACATAGGGGACATAGGAAAACTGGGGACTGGCCTCATGGAAACCAAGCGTAGAGATATCAAGAAAATATATGAACCGGCATGATTTACCCACGATGTCGGCGCAGGTATAATCAAAAGCCGGCATTTGCCCGCTAAGGAAGTTCGGCGCGTAATAGTCATCATCATCGAATTTGGCCACATAATCATATTTCGCGTGCCTGACCGCGAAGTTGTAACACTTTCCCAGAGAAATATCCTCATCGACCTGCAGCACCGTAATCCCGGGATATCCTTTGACTCGGGCCTGCCATTCTTTCAAGCGCATGTCATTGTTATTGAGTACGATAATCAGCTCTTTCGGTTGGTAGTTCTGACGCAAATAGCTCAGTTCTACGTTTTCCATCCGGGAGGGGCGGTTGGTGCAGGTCATAATCGATACCCCGGGTGGGGTTGGCGGTTTATAGACTGCTCTGGCCTTCACTTCAAAAGGTTCTATCATGGAGTATCTCGGGTCTGGCTTTTCAACGCTTAATCGTGCCAAGATGTCCTCCTTAATTATCTGGTTATCACGTTTGACTCTATTTAGTCTATGGTGCAGGAATCCTGGTGGTTACCAGGTAGGTTTCACCTCACCGGATACTGTTACATAACCTGAGTAATAGGAGTAGCCCAACTACAAAGGAGCGAAATGGTTGAGTAAAGTATCAATGCTTATCACGTCCTTCATGAGGCCGCACCTTCTTAAATGGAACCTGTTTTCTCTGGCCAGACAGGACATCAGGTCCGAACTGGAGATCATTGTTTTGAATGATGGGATTCCTGATGAGACGGAGGCGGTTTGCCGCGAATATCAGGATAGGTTGAACCTCAAATATGTTTTCACCGGGCAGAGAAACCAGGGCCAGGAGATCATTTACCGGGTGCCGGCTTTCGCGCTTAACATCGGTGCCCGAATGGCTTCGGGAGATATTCTGATCATTTCGTGCGCGGAAATGTTTCATATCAATAAGACCGTTGATCTCTTAACCGCCCCCCTGCAGTACAATCCTCGGCTTCTGGCTACTTCCATCGGTATGGATGACGATGGTACCTTCCTTGAGTATGTTATCAGGCACCATGGCAACTTCGATCTTGAGGCCTACCATAGGCGGTATCCCCGTTTAAACACCAAAATTCCATTCCTGATGGCCATACATCGTAATGAATTATTTGCTATCGGCGGGTACGACGAGGACTTTGTCGGCTTTGCCTATGACGACAACGATTTCGTGGACCGGATGCTGGGTAACGGTTGTAGTTACTGTCTAACTCAGGCTAAAACCATTCACCTTTACCATGTGAGACATGACTCTGGACTGGAGCGATCCCCCGAGTATCTGTACAACCAGAGGCTGTATCACAGCCGTAAGGGCCAGATAGTCCGCAATATCGGAAGAGAATGGGGCAAGATCAAACCTTAGGACTTAAAAACCAAGAAAAAAGAGGAGTGAAATTCTCATGGTTATAAATGTTCCTAGCACCAAGGCGGTCCACATTTCCGAGTACTATGGAAACAAGAACCCGATTCTTGAGGACCGGAACCTATATATAAGCCGATTTAAAGCGGCGGGAGACAACTACCGCTCCCTGGTATCTTTTGATCTGTGCAACCTGCCCCAAATGTTTTCTCCCGATACTGTTTTGACCAGTGCTTATCTGCAGCTATTGATAACGCGTAATGACATTCCCATCGGCAGTATCAACGCCAGTCTGTGGCGCTGTCGGGAGGATTGGAGTCAGACTACCGTAACCTGGAATACCCAGCCGGTGACGGTGGAGATACCTGATCTCACCTTTACGGTTCCTGCCGGGTGGACGGGGATGCTGACCCTGGATGTGACGGCCCTGGTTAAAGACTGGATGAATGGCGTCTATCCCAATTACGGATTCCTTTTGCAGGGTGATGAGCTAAACAGCGGTCGGGTGGTTGCTTTCAGCCCGGAGGCTTCCCTGGTGATAGTGACTTCCACGGAGGGGACCACCAGTGGGCAGGTTATTGGGGACACCGTGTTCATGGATTACCCGCTGCGGCCCGAGCCCCGGTATGGCTACGGCAAACCCTCTCATCCTGAATTGAACCGGTTGCTGAACCGCAGCAGATCCACCTTTATAACGAACCTGGAGTATATGACAGGTCTGCGGTTTTTATTGCGGGAGATTCCGGATGCGGGAGAGGATCGCACCTCTCACCCCCGATGGCAGAATCTATGGATTTCTGGCTTTGATGCCATAACCCTCTGCAGTTTTCTGGCCCGGAGCAACCCGAAAAGGTACGTGGAAATAGGCTCCGGGGAGTCGACGCGGTTTGCCCGCTGGACTATAGACCGTTTTAAACTGCGGAGCAGGATAACCTCCATTGACCCCAATCCGCGCCGGGAAATCGACAGCCTGTGTGATGAGATGATGAGGAACCGGGTTGAAAACGTGGACATCAGTCTTTTTCAGGAGCTTCAGGCGGGGGACATCGTTTTCGTTGATTCCTCCCACCGGGTATTGATGAATTCAGATGTAACCGCCATCTTTCTCGATATTTTACCCAACTTGCGGTCAGGGGTACTGGTCCATTTTCATGATATATTCCTTCCCGACGACTATCCACCAGATTGGATCGGCCGCTATTATTCGGAACAGTATCTTTTAGCTGCCTATCTCCTGGCGGGGGAGTCGTCCGTCGAGGTGCTGCAAGCGAATCACTTCATATACAGTGATCCTCAACTATCGAAGGTGTTGGAGCCGCTATGGGCCGACCTTTCCCATGTCAGCAGGCATGGAGCGTCCTTCTGGATCAGGGTGAAATGATCCGGGAGCCTGTGATTCTTTTAACACCAGGAGGGTAGAAGTCCATAAGATAGGATAATCCTCCCAGTTGCGGCTTGGGGAATAGATTAAGTGGAGGTGCTGACTTGAATATCCTGGTTACAGGTGGAAAAGGTGTTGTTGGTACGAGTCTGGTCAGACGTCTGGAGTCAATGGGACATGAGGTATGGGTATGCGACCTGAGGCACAGCCATGAGGAACGTTATATGCGCTGTGATGTTGGAAAATACCGGCAACTGCTGGAGGTTTTCGAACGACGGAATTACGATTTCGTCTACCACCTGGCTGCGGAGTTCGGAAGGTGGAATGGAGAGGATTACTATGAGGACCTGTGGATTACCAATTGCATCGGCACCAAAAACATGCTCCGACTGCAGGAGAAATTCGGGTTCAAAATGATTTTTGCCAGCAGTTCTGAGGTATATGGGGACCACCGAGGCCTGATGAAGGAAGAAGTGATGGACAGCCAGGCGGTCCGGCAGATGAATGATTACGCTATTTCCAAATGGGTCAACGAATTACAGATCATTAACGCCGAGCAGATGTCCGGCAGTCAGACGGTAAGGGTCCGGCTGTTCAATACCTATGGCCCGGGTGAATACTATACACCGTACCGGAGTGCTATCAGTATTTTTGCTTATAAAGCCCTGCATGACCTGCCTTTTACCGTCTACCTTGGCCACCAAAGGAGTTCGCTGTATATTGAAGACTGCACTGACTGCCTGGCGAACATCGTCGAAAACTTCAAACCCGGTGAGGTGTATAACATCGCCGGTCAGGAAATCCATGACATGAAGACCGCTTCCGACCTGGTCCTCAAGTTTCTGGGCAAGGACGACCGCCAGGTCCGCTACGTCAATGGAGAGCGGTTCACCACCAAAACCAAGGTGCCTGATAACAGCAAAGCCATCAGAGACCTGGGCCTTGATCCGAAAGTCAGTCTACCGGAGGGGATCGCCCTCACGGTTGACTGGATGAAGGAGATCTATCGGCCGGACCGGTAGTAGTTCAGGTAATTATACGCAATAGGAGACGGCGCATTTCGCCGTCTCTTGCCTTACCCTACAGTTCGGCTCCAGGATAAGTTCGGGAAAACAGCGCATAATACCAACAGAAAACCCACCCTACTTGGATAATACGGAGGACGTTCTTTAATAAAGCTAGGTGGACACGGTGCAAGCATCCGGGGGACGGGCAGGCATGGGGACGGTTCTTTTGCCTGCAGGCAAAAGAACCGTCCCCATNNATGGGGACGGTTCTTTTGCCTGCACGAATGCAGGCAAAACCGTCCATGCCTGCCCGTCCCCAGCTTGAGCTAAAACCAAATAAAAAGACGTCCCTCGGTTTGGAAAGGCTAGCTTGATATGTCTGGCAAGAAGATAGGTTCACAGAGTATAAC
>DCTH01000058.1:16134-16440 GCA_002329495.1 Syntrophothermus sp. UBA1445
TCCTGGCGGGAGACTTTCTAAGCCAGTCAACGGCCTCCAATTATGCGGGCCGCGACCTGTCGCTGCCTTTTCTCGGTATTTACGGGGCCTGTAGCACTCTGGCGGAGGGTTTGATCCTGGCAGGCATGATTATGGATGGTGGGTTTTACCGCCGGGTGGCGGTGGGTGCGGTAAGCCATTACTATACCACGGAACGGCAGTTTCGGCTGCCGATCGAGCTGGGTGCGGTCAAGCCGGCCTCAGCTCAGTGGCCGGTTACCGGTGCCGGAGCGATTATATTGAACCAGGAGGCGGAAGGTCCCCGGA
>DCTH01000202.1 GCA_002329495.1 Syntrophothermus sp. UBA1445
GGTTTTCACCCCCTTACCCCGCTCCCTTTCATCATTTTAATATAATTCTACAAAAATGAGGTAATCCCTGTATTAACTTTTGAATAGTGTTAAAAATTATAGGAACTTATCCCAGGGGGCAAGTCGGGGACGTTCTTTACTTGCGCGCCGAAGCGCGCAAGTAAAGAACCGTCCCTATCTTGCCTGGGATATTTTGGGTCAGATGTCTCGCTGGGAAAACTTGCGGGCACCCAGGCCAATAAAGAGGAGGACATACCCGGCGGTGTAGGCCAGCATGATGGTGCTGGGTGGGCTGTTGGTGGAAAAGGGGTTGAAGGATAACACCTGTGAAGGGGCTGCACTGCCATATAGAACAAGGTAGTTTACCAGACGGTACAGTGAGTCAACCGGCATCAACAGGCTGGTAACTATTCCAACCATGGTGAGGGAGGAGGCGGCCACTGCACTGCTGCCGACGGTCGCTGACATGGTGGACATCTGTACCCCGATGAACTCTACCATTCCGCCGATTACGGACACACTATACAGCATGAACATGAATATTCCGTTCCCCAGGGTACTGAGAAAGGTACTCCCCCACAAGCTCACCGCCAGTAAAACCAGAGGCTGAACGGTGAACAGGGCCATGGCAGTCAGCAATCCCTCCGAGCGGAAGTCGAAGGTGTAGCCGACAATCAGATTGGTGGCGGTAAAGACCAGGAGGCTGTAACTCACCAGTGCAAAACCTAATCCCAGATATTTGCCCAGAAATATATGGGTCCGGGAAAGTGGCTTGGCGGCGGTGGCAAACATGATTCCGTTTTCAATCTCCGCCGAGATGCTCCCCACCGAAGAGAAAATGGTGATGGCTGATACCATCATCCCGCTGACAAAGAGACCGGCGGTCAGCATTTCTCCCGCCAGGACCATGCGCATCATTTCTGCTGTATCCTGCATTTCCTTCTCCAGGTAATGTAGACCGACCCCATAGAGCCCCAGATATATGGCCGTCAGGATCATCCCCAGGAGCAGGATCCTTTTGTTCAGCATCTCGCGAAAGGTAAGGCGGGCGATGGTAATCATCAGTCGGCTTCCCCCATTATGTTTATAAATACATCCTCCAGAGAATAGCTGGTGGTCGTCATTTCGTAGAGTCTTCCCCCGTTCTGGACTACAATAGCCGCCAGAACCGGTATCATGTCCCCGGAGGCAACGGTGGCCTGCACCCGGTCATTCTCAATCGATACTTCCTGGCTGTTTTCCCGGATCAGCTCCAGGATGTGGGGATCTCCTTCGTAACGGAGGCTAACCTGTCGTTTGCCGCCGGTGAAATTGGACAACCGGCCCTGGTCCAGAATCATCCCCTGTTTGATAAAAGCCACATGGTCACAGGTCATCTCCACCTCACTCAAGAGGTGGCTGTTGAGAAAGACCGTCTTGGAGGCAGAGCGCAGATCCCGGATAATATCCCGTACCTCTTTGCGGCCAATCGGGTCAAGGGCTGAGGTGGGTTCATCCAGGAAGACCAGTTCCGGGTCGGGTAGGAGGGCGCTGGCAATTCCCAGGCGCTGCTGCATGCCCTTGCTGTATGCCTGAATCCTCTCCTTCTCCCGGCCCTGAAGCTTCACCATCTCCAGTACTGCCGGGATTCGCTCCTTAAGATTTCCCCGTTCCATCCCGTACATGGCCCCGTGAAACTCCAGGAGTTCCCGGCCGGAGAGCCATTCCTGAAAGCGAAAGTTCTCCGGAAGGAAGCCAATCTTTTTGCGCGCCTGATTGTCACCCAGCGGTCGGCCCAATACCAGGGCCTGTCCACTGGTGGGTTTCAGCAAACCGAGCAGGGTTTTGACCACCGTGCTCTTGCCCGCGCCGTTCGGCCCTAAAAAGCCGAAGACCTGCCCCTCGGAAACCGAGAGGCAGATGTCACGGCAGCCTGGTTGGCCGGCATAGAGCTTGGTAAGATTAAAGGTCTCAATAATCATCCTTATTTCATTCCTTCGGCGATCTCCAGTATCTGTTCCTGGCTCAGCTGACCGCTGATACTGTAGATGATCCCGTTTTCGCTCCACAGAATCGTGGTGCTGGCCGAATCCGGAGCAGGTTCCGGGTCATTCCAGATGATTCCCTGGTAACCCCGCACCGTTACCGGTTTAATGTCGGCAGTCGTCGGAATAACCACGGTGTTTTTCCAGTCATTGATTGCCGCCAGCTGCTGTCTGATCCCATCCGGCCAGAAAGGCAGGCTGAGCAGGGCATCTCTGACCTCTTCCACCTTAACACTACCGGGAACTGCCAGTTCCGGGCTTCTCATCTGGAACATCGACACCGCAGGCAATCCCGGCGATTGGTAATTCAGGGTCACCTGGGGATATTGGCTTAAGGTTATGGTCTGGCGATCAAGCTCCTGCGGCAGAAGCCTGGTGCCTCCCAGGTTTTTGATGGTCTGATTAATACCCGGCACATTAAGGGTCAGACTCTGCTGCGGATATTTCATAACTGACACCTGGGGTTCTCCATAACCCTCCAGCACTGGAGTGAGGAGTTTGCCACCCAGGTTATCCTCAGCCACAGCCAGGCTGCAGTCCCGGATAGTCTCCTGGGATCCATTCACCTTGAAGGTACCGAGATTCTCAATGTCAATCTGCCCAATACCGTTCTGAAGGGCCTGGTCGATCTGGTCCATCTCCTCGGGGCTGATGGCTATGGTCTGGATCCGGTCTATCCGGAAAACTGACAACAGGTCAGCTACCACCCCACGCACACTCCCCAGTGAGAACCCGCCGACCAGGAGCAACACCACGGCGGCTGCCACCAGGCGGCGCCCGCCCCGGCTGATCCCGGGAGATTTCCGCTTCTCCTTCGGCCTGCGGGCTTCGTTCAACTGGAATTTCAACCGGATCCAGGACTCCTCCTTGAAGGTGTTGCTCAGTTCAATCTCTTCCAGATGCTCTGACAGCACGCCTTCCAGGTATTGTTGATCATCGGCCAGGGCCCGCAATCGTGCCTGGCACCGGTCGCACTGCTGCAAATGGCTTTCCATTGCCATACCTTCGGACTTAAGTTCCCCATCAAGGTAGGCCAGCAAAACATGGTCCTCATAACAGCCCATTTTATCTTTNNCTCGCGCCGGAATTTCTGCATCGCCCGGAGCAGGATAGTACCCACTGAACTCTTCTTCACCCCGATGACCTCGGCAATCTCCTGGTAGGAAAAGCCTGAGAACTTCATGATCAGGCAGGTGCGGTCCCGCTCTGACAGGGACTCCAGTACCTGGCGAACGGTAACCCTCTCCTCACCCCGGACCGCCAGTTCCTCCAGTTCAGGGGCCACCGGATGGTCCAGTGATACAGCCATTTCGCGCCGCACCCGGTTCCCCTGCTGACGCAGGTAGTTGTAGCCCAGGTTGGTTGCCACCCGAAAAAGCCAGGCCCGGGGGTGGGCCAGATCAGTGGGGCCCTGGTAGTAAAGCTTCAGAAATACCTCCTGCGAGAGGTCCTGGGCCGCGGTTACCTCACCGGTCAGGTGGTTCAGGTAACGCATTACCGGCAGGTAGTAGGCATCAAACAATTTTCTGAGTTCATCTTCGCGCATGATCTGCTCCCATCACCGGGGTTTAAGTACTCGTTCCCAGGGGTGCACCTCCGGGGTTCTAGTATAAAGACAACGCCAAGGAAAGATTTGTGACACCGTTAAGGATTTTTTTGAAAAACATTGTCCTATCTAATGATAACGTAAAGCCGTGACAACACGCCAGGACCTGCGAGTCCTAGGCCGATAGTCCCGAACGCTTCCGAGAGACGGAGTGAACCCGAAAGAGTTAGCAAGCAGGAGAAAGTTCGTAAACCAATAATCCCAATGACGTACAGTGTACCACGGAAAGCGGTAATGGTCGCTCGAGAAAATACTTCATCCGGCGACTCGAGGCCGATGACCGCATGAATTTTCGATGGCATTACGGGTACTGTTTCCGGGTCGAGGTTATTCCATAAGCAGGGAGGCAGGACCGGACTGGATGACAGCAGGGTAGCGGGCCAGATCCTGAACCAGCCGGAACATGGCGAGATCCTTCTGTTTGGCTTCCACCATAACATCCAGTTCCGGGGCAAACTGGCCGGCCAGTGTCAGAAAGGAGTACAGGTCATCCGGGTTGACAAAATCGTGGTGGTGGCGGGGCTGGTCAGTGCTTTTGGGACTGGAGACATGAATCTTGGGGGGCAGATCGCTGCCCTCCCAGGTCGCAAAAATAGCCGGCAGCAATTGGCCTAGGTTTTCTCCCTCATTGTTGCAGGCAAAATGGTGAATATCGAGGACCATGGGAATGTGGAGTTCCTGACACAATCGCAGAACATCGGCGGCCGTATAAACACGATCATCGTTTTCCAGTACGATTCGCTTCCTTATCCGGTCGGGCAGCAGCTGCCAGTTATCACAGAATCGGGCCCGGGCCGTCTCTTTGTTCTGGTATCCCCCACCTACATGGATGACCAGTTTCGCCCGCCGATCAAGTTGCATGGCCTCCAGCAGCAGGCAGTGGTGATCAAGATCGGCCAGGGAGGCCTGCCAGACCTCCTCGCGTGGGGAGTTGATCAGGGTGAAATGGTCGGGGTGAAAACTCACCCGCAGCCCATGGTCCTTTATATACTCTCCGATGGCTTTAAACCGGGGGAGAAGTTCCGCCACGTAATCCCACCCCGCAAGCAGCGGATGGGTGGCCAGAGGGATCAGTTTGGAGGAAAAGCGATAGACAACAATGCTGTTGCCCACATTATGTTTTAACAACCGCAGGCTGTTTTCCAGATTCTCTTCGGCAGCTTTACGAACCTTGTAGAGGCCCGACCCCGGGTTCTTCTCCTCCAGGGTATTAAAACTCCTAACGGTTACCGTCCGGGAGGGCGAGGCATTTTTCAACAGGACCGACATTGCCACATACCCAAATCTTATTCTCATGCCCTGACCTCCGGTTTTTTTATACCAGTANNGTAGGTTACCTGGAATGACGGGTTTTAATGCCCTGCATCAGATCCAGACCGCTTGAACGGACATCCGGACGCAGCCGTTTCAACCCGGATGAGTGTTACCTTAATGCCACAGCCGGAAGGCCAGATACCCCGTATGGCAGAATTAGATACTGCTCATGCATTATTTCATAACAAGGCTCGTTCTTATTTTCGACCGGAAACCCTTTTCTTTTTGAGCAATATGTGTTACTATGCTAATGGCCTTCCTATGTCTAGTGTTCGCTTGCTCTTTCAGGTTAAGTTGAACCTTGTGGACTGGAGGAGCTTTATTCGAAAGGAGTCCTATGAATGTCATTTGAGGACAAGGTTCTAACGTGTAAGGAATGTGGAGGAGAATTCATATTCACCGTTGGTGAACAGGAATNNTGGTCGTTGCCCGGATTGCAGAAGGAAAAGAAAAGCTGAGAGCCGGGGTGGCTCGGGCGAGAGAGAAATGTTTGACGTGATTTGCGCTGAATGTGGCGCTCCGACCAAGGTGCCGTTCCGTCCAAGTGGTGATCGTCCAGTCTACTGCAGCGACTGTTTCCGCAAAAGACAATACTAGTAACGAAAGGATACCAAGTACGAATATTAAGGGACCGGCTAATTAACCGGCCCCTTTTTGTTTATTAGTCCTCCAGCTTGGCCATGTGTTTCTTGAAGACCAGGAACATATCTTCGAAGAGCTTGCGAAATTGTTTCAGAATCCCAAACACCCGGTTGAGTTGATCTTCCGGCATCTCCATCAGCATGGCTTNNTCCTGCGACCGACCGTATAGGCTTTAATCCCGGTCTCTTGCGCGAAGCTTTCCATTATACCGTTCATCTCCAACCATAGTGAGTTGTTCAAGTCCTGGTCCTGAATGAGTCGATAGGCTACTTCCTTTTCCTGATCGTTCAATATCAGGTTGTGTATCTTTACATTAAACGAGTAGGCCCGTTTGCCGCTGTCGGCATCAAGATAAAGTCCCTGCTCCAGTATGTACTTGACTTTTTCTGCTCTTTCCATTAATGTTCCTCCTTCAGCGCATATTTGCCCTTAACCAAATACCTGCGGTTTATCTTTATTTTTGCTTTCGATGCACCTCCTTCCTCTGCTTACAGTATATACTGTGGCATTCTTCCATTGTACTTTAATTTTGTCGGCCTTTCCCCTAGTATCCAGTAACGCTTGGGAGGCGGGCAGGACCATGAAGATGCTGGCTCGGGCGAATTATCCCGGGATTTGTGGAAATTGGTTCCTCGGAATAAGGCTATGTTTGTTAATTTCGTAATAATTACAGGAAAATTGTCGGTCATGGTAGAATAATTACAAATACCTTATCCTTTTGGGTTATCGCGCAGGAGGATCATTTGTGCCTGACTATGATATAGATAAAACTAAAGAAGAGTTGGCGCTGGAAGTCAGGGCTCTGCGCCAGCGGGTTGAAGAAATGGAATCGCGTCAGCAATCCAAAGAAAACGGCAGCTGGATTGAAACGGAGGATCTTTACCTGAGTCTCATCGCTGAGGCCCTGTTTGGTTACTACGTTATTCAGGACGGCCGGTTCCACTTCGTCAACCCCAAAATGGTCGAAATCTTTGGTTATACAGTGGAGGAGATGCTGGAAGAGGTAGCCCCACTGGACGTGATCCATCCTTCGGACCGTGTACAGACTGCGGAAGTTATCGACCTGAGGCTGGATGGGGTTCTGGGTTCAGCCACCTATCAACTGAGGTGCCTGCGCAAGGATGGCAGCACCGTTTATATTCAGGCTACCAGTTCCCGCATTATTTATCGGGGCCGCCCCGCCATACATGGAACCATACTCGATATTACTGAACGTAAAATGTTTGAGCGGGACCTGCGCAGGAGCGAAAGTCGTTATCGGGGTATTGTTGAAGACCAGACCGAGTTGATCTGCCGTTTCCTGCCCGATGGAACCCTGACCTTTGTCAATGAAGCCTTCTGCCGGTATTTTGACCTGGAACGGTTTCAACTGGTCGGGCGCCGCTTTCTGTTGGATGCCAATGAGCAGGATCGCAAATTCTTCCTGGAAGTCGTTTCCAGACTAAATCAGGATAACCCGGTGGCCACTGTCGAGTACTGCATGAACTTCCCCAGTGGGTACTCCCGCTGGCAGCTATGGACAGTACGGGCCATATTTGATGATTTTTCGCGTCCCCTGGAGTTCCAGGGGGTGGGAAGAGATATCACCGTGCGCAAACAGGCCGAGGAGGCCGTCCGGCAGAGTGAAACTCACTTAAGACATCAGGTCGACTACCTCAATACCATGATGCAGAGCCTCAATGAGCTCTTTTTTACCTATGACACCGGAGGTTACATTACGTTCATTAACCAGAAATCCGAGGAGGTCCTGGGCTATGAACCGCATGAAATACTGGGACTTAATGTAATCGACTTTGTACCGGAAAACATTCGTCATTTAGTCAGCGAAGGGATGCAAAAAATCCTCAAAGAGGGCCGGTCATTAAGCGATGCCATACCCGTTTTCCGCAAGGATGGCTCCCAGCGCATAATCAGGCTGAACTCCGCCCCGATTATTGAGGATGGCGCAATTACCGGGGTCATGGTTCTGGCGGAGGACATCACTGAGCGTAAGCAAACGGAAGCTGCTCTTCTGGCCAGTGAATCCAATCTCCAGAAACAGGTAAGTTATCTTAACACCCTGATTGACAACCTGAATGAGCTGTTTTTTACCTATGACACCAATGCCCATATAACCCTGGTCAACAAAAAATCATCGGAGATACTGGGGATTGCCCCCGAAGAGATGCTGGGCCGCCATGTTATCTCCCTTATATCGAAAGATGACCGGGAATTGATTACCCGGGAAATAGAAGCCCGTCTAGTCCATGGCCTGCCAGGCAGTTACGAAGTTGCGGTCCATCACCGGGATGGCAGTAAACGACTGCTGCGGCTGAATGCCTCACCGATTATAGAAGATGGCCAGAGAGTGGGCGGTATGGTCCTGGCTGAGGACATAACTGAACGCAAACAGACCGAGGAAGCCCTGGCCGCGGAAAAGGAATGGCTGGCGGTCACTCTCCGCAGCATTGGGGAGGGAGTTATTACCACTGATACTAACGGCACCATTATCCTGATCAATGATGTGGCGGAAAGACTGACCGGCTGGAAACAATCAGAAGCGGTGGGCCGACCCATAGAACAGGTTTTGTGGCTGGTTGATCCCCATACCAAGCAACACCAGCCATGTCAGTTGATCGAGAGACTGCAGACTCAAGCGGTAATAGAACTGGCCAATCAAGTCCTGGTCTGCCGGGACGGCCAGGAGCGCATCATTGATGCCAGTGGCGCCAGGATTCGCGACCGCTCAGAACACTTCATCGGAGCGGTCATGGTCTTCCGTGATATCACCGACCGGCTAAGAATCGAGCAGGAAATGATCAGGACCAGCAAACTGGAGTCCCTGGGAGTATTGGCCGGTGGCATCGCCCATGATTTCAACAATCTGCTGACCGTTATCATGGGTTATATTACCCTGGCCAAGATCAATATTCACGACACCACCGGAACGCTGGACCTGTTGGCCAAGAGCGAAAAGGCCTCCTGGCAGGCCAAGGCCCTGACCCAGCAGTTGCTGACCTTTGCCCGGGGCGGCGCCCCCATCAAGAAGACGGTTAACATTGTAAATACCATCAAGGATTCAGTAGATTTTACCCTGAGTGGGTCGAACATCAAATGTGATATGTTTATACCTCATTGCCTGTGGCCGGTTGATGTTGACGAAGGCCAGCTAAGCCAGGTGATGAATAATCTGGTAATCAATGCATTACAGGCCATGCCAGAAGGGGGAGCCATCGAGGTAACTGCCGAAAACCTGGACGTAGACGACACCCACGGTCTTCCCTTGAAGTCTGGAAAGTACGTCAAGATCAGGGTTAAGGACCAGGGTATCGGTATCCCCGATGTGCACTTCCAGAAGATCTTCGACCCGTATTTTACCACCAAACCTACCGGCAGCGGTCTGGGCCTGGCCACCGCCTATTCGATCATCAAGAACCACGGGGGATTTATTGCCGTCGATTCTATCGTCGGGCAGGGAACCTCATTTGATATCTATCTCCCCGTTTCCAACCAGCTCCCCCAGGACTCTATCGTCAATTCTCCCCGCCCCGCCAATGGACAGGGCCGGATTCTGGTTATGGATGACGAGCAGAAGATCCGCGAGGTGGTTGGAAGGATGCTGAATGCCATTGGTTACGNNGTTACGAGGTAACCGTGACCAACAACAGCCTGGAGGTGGTCCAGGCGTATCAGAAGGCCCTCGAAAACGGCAAAAGGTACGATGCGGTGATCATGGACCTCACGGTTCCAGGAGGGATGGGTGGACAGGATGCGATCCGGAAACTCAAGGTGATTGATCCGGAGGTCAAAGCGATTGTAAGCAGCGGCTACTCCAACGATCCGATCNNCCAAATGGGGTTTCAAAGGTGTAGTTTCCAAACCGTTCGGAATCAATGAACTCAGCCAGGTATTAAAACAGGTGCTGGCTGAAGATCAGCCGGAAACAAGTTCGATTCCTGGTAAAAACTCATAGTACGGATTGGGGATGTAAAAATACTCGTCGCCGGGCGGTGCTACCACGTTGCGCCGACCTGACTCCTGCATAATTTATGCCTCAAAACAAGAGGCGAAACAGATTGGTGTGTAAAAAGGGT
Organism: Syntrophothermus sp. UBA1445; assembly: GCA_002329495.1. Taxonomy (GTDB): domain Bacteria; phylum Bacillota; class Syntrophomonadia; order Syntrophomonadales; family DTU052; genus DTU052. The sequence goes on from DCTH01000202.1 coordinate 9,660, forward strand.
TCAAACAGAGCAATGCTGTTTGAACCCTTTTGCGGTTCAAGAATGAAGGCAGGCCTTGCCGAGCCCATTCGATCCTCAATACGGTTGAGGATTATGGTCTACAACGTCAAGGCAGTCAAACACTGACCCATTTCCCTGATTATTCAAGCGTTCCCACTATCGATCAGGCAAAAAAGACATAGCCTCCCAGGATAATACAGATGCCTCCGAAAACGGCATAAAGGCCTTCCACAAACTTCATGCTGCCGTCATCCACCTCTAACGGGGTGTTGTTTTTGGCATATCCTGCCACCCCGCGGGCAAACGGGCGGCGGAAAAGGAAGAAAGCTGCTCCTAAGGCACTAATGCACAAACCAGTTATCTGTTGAGCATCCATTTCGCAAATCTCCTTAATTTACAAGGTATATTTATTATACCCTGAAATGAGGAGAAGTCATTCTGTGTTTTCCAATCATCACCGGTTACCAAAAGGAAAGCGCCCGGAAGCCGGGCGCCTCAGATGGTATTATGCCAAATTCCTTCAGACTAAACATCCAACTCTCCATCAGGAACCGGTGCCTGATGTTCGAGAATCTGGGGTGAATTCGCCGCGCCCACTCCCCAGATAAAGTTGTCAAATGGATTGGGAAGCGGGGTGCTGCTGAAGCCAGCTAAATTCGCCTCATCATTCATGTAAACCCAAATCCCTCCGCCCGCCAGTACCGGTGGATTTTCCCCTGAATAGGGAATCCAGTACCACTGCGGGTTGTTACCCAGACCGGGGCTTACTACTTGAACGCAGTTTCCGTATGTACAGATACTGGTCAAAAGGTCAGCTACCGGCATGGAGTGCGTCTGGTTATAGGGGTATACGTAGGCCATGTCAATTGACGGTCCCACCAGATTCCATCCTGCCTTCATCAATTTACTGTAAGGTCCGGTCGGGGTATTTAAGGGGTAGCAAATAAAAACTGCCATGTTATTGCTCCTGATCTTTACATAGACTGCTTCCATGGGCTTAAACAGGAATTCGGGATCAGTCGAAACTGCATAGGGTCCCTTTTGGACTAACCATTTTCCATTGGCCGCTTGGTAGATCTGATTCCACTTCTTGGTGGTTGAATCAAAGGTATAGGCCATTTCAATTGGATCCTCAAAATATATACCTTGAATAGCCTGGTCAAGGCGGGCCCTTGCCAGCTCAACGGGAGCCGAGACAATGTTCCATCCTGAATTCAGAACCTTCCGCCAGTGGAAAAAGATTTCCACAGAACTCGTTCCTGCTGTCAAACTGGTTTCCTCCGGAGCCGTAGCAGACAGCTCGGCCACCTGCTCGTTCTGATCTCGGACGAAGTAAAGCCCGGCGCCATTGTAGCCTTGCGGGATTGTTACCTGAGTGACGGGGATTTGATAGTAGTCGTCTGTAACTCCGTAGAATTTTCCGTTGGTGGCATTCAGGGTTACTGTCAGATCGGATTCCCCATTCCAGCGCGTCGGACGGCCCTCATCGTCAACCAGCCCAATAATACACGGGGTAAAAACGTCGGCCCAGACTCGTCCCTCTCCCGCTACCCAGTAGAGGTAATCCATGTATTCGGTATCCCATTGATCCACCATGTATATAGCTAAACCTTTAGGTGCGCCCATAACCTCCAACTCAAGCAGGGCTTCTTCGAGGCCCAGTCCCCGGACTGACACCTCACCCGCTACGTTGTCGGTATAGGACGCCAGGCACAATTCTTCCCGGAATTCGCCAGCAGTAAAGGATACTTCCGAGACCCTTATATCCCGGTAGACATCAAAGAACCGCAAATCCCACTCATTGGAATTGGACTCATCATAATTCAAGTTGACCTTGAAGTATTCACTGCCGGATGGAACCGTCAGGTTGCCATAGGTGTCAAGCAGTTCAATGCACATGTCGTAGTAGGAATTGGGAGCTATACGGTTGATATAGTCGTCTTCCAATTCTTTTGCACCGGGCAGCAGTTCGGTATCATCATCATAACCATAGGGATCACGTATCAAAGTACCATTATACTCCCAGGGGTTGTGCAGGTGGGCGGCCAACTTCGCCGGCGCTGCTCCGCTAACCCGAAGCGGTACCGATTCTTTACGGCCTTCGATGTTGAGCGCACCTTCAACAGCTAAACCATAGTTACCGCGAAACCACATCCAATCCCCATAAGCATCACGGTAGCCGTTTGCATAAGTCGTATAAATCCATACTGAACCCTTACTCTCACCTTGGTGAATGGTTAAGCTCTCTACAGGATTGGTCATGTCCGCTGAGTCATATAGGCTATAGATTTCGCCCGGCTCCTCTGGTATATACCGTTCCCCGTTGATCTCCAGGTAAAAAGTGAGCTCCAGATCAGAGGTTGCCTGAGTCTCGTTTCCATATTGGGCGGAAATCATAACCACAACTTCCTTGGGCTCGCCCGCGACCATGTTTAATGGTTTGGACAGTTTAACTCTCACTCCCCGGGAACTGATCTTAACTGATCCGCTGCCAATCAATGTCTGATCGCTGGCCTTATTGAGATTAAATATGTAGTCGTCAGCAACCGGCGGGTTGATCACATTGGTTAGCTTAAGTTTGGGACCGGTTAAATTAACCCCCGCCGGAATGGTGAAGAGCATCGTGTCTGAATCAAAACCGCAATTTTCCTCATAAACGGAATCGGTTATCGAAACAGTGGCTTTGGAAAAATCGAAATTAGCCGGGTTGTCGGACGCAACTGGCAAGGTTTGCAGGTATATTTCGTCTCCCACCGTCAGAGTCTGACCTGCCAAATCCAGGGTATAGTCAGCTCGCGCACTAACCCCCAGATCTGATCCGGTAACATTCAGAGCACAATATCCTGGCAGGGACGGTGCTCCGCCTCCGCCTCCGCCGCCTTCTACTGCCAGTGCCGGCGCTCCTGCTGGAAAAACCAACAATATGGCCATGACTAGCAGCAAGGCCCGTATAATACTGCTGTTTCTAAGGCGCAATCCCACAAAACCATCCCCTTACTTCTTTTAGTAAAAATCTCGTTGATCCGAATATCGGTTTAGACCTGTCCTACCTCCTTTCCATATTTTTTTTGTTTGTCAGAGCTATACATTCAGGTTCAGATTAATGATCTCTTCTGGGGTAAACAACTTCGATTCCCATTTGACACTCATGTACGGATTTGGGATGCATTTATGCATCTCAACAAGGGGCGAATCAGGTTGGCATATCCTGCCACCCCGCGGGCAAATGGGCGGCGGAAAAGGAAGAAAGCCGCTCCTAGTGCGCCGATACACACCAGTTATCTGTTGGCATCCATTTTGTAAATCTCCATAATTTACATGGTATATTTATTATACTCTGAAATGAGGAGGAGTCATTCTGTGTTTTTTAATCATCACCGGTCACCAAAAGGAAAGCGCCCGGGGGCCGGGCGCTTCATTTGTAATTCTAGCAACTACCAATAGCTCGCTGCGCTACAGCTTCAGCTGTCGATTAACGACCACGATTGAGTCATCATTGAGGTGAGTTATATTCGTCCACCCCAATCAAACATTGACCACAGGTGCTGCACCGGAGTATAACTGAACCCCGCTAATTGTGATTCGTAGCCCATATACATCCAAACACCGCCACCGGCCGTTACGGTTGGGATATCATCGACATCCATATTCCATTCATCACCTGGTATGAAGTTCCAGGGCACAATATTCACAAGGCCAAGCGCCGGGCTCACAACCTGCAAACAATCACTTCGTACACTGTTAATGAATCGGTCGACCGGCATACTAACAAACATCTGTTCTTCCTGATATGAGATATCAAGCGCTGGACCAACCAGATTCCATCCGGGTTGCAGGGTTATAACAGGGGGTGCGGTTGGTGTTGATAAAGCATAACACGTCACTCCGGCCAGGTTAGTAGCCTTGATCTTGACATAGATCGCCTTCAGGGGCTCAAACAGGAAGACCGGATCAGTATTGTAGTTCGGTGTAGCACCCTGTTGAACCACCCATAAGCCGCTCTTGGGACCCTTGCCATCCGGAACCCGGTAAATCTGGTGCCAGGCCTTATGGACCGGGTCAAAGCTGTAGGCAACTTCTACCACTTCCTGGGTAAAGGGTATATCCAAGAGTACCTCATCCATGCCAATAATAAAATCGGTAATGACCTGGTCAAAGCGGGCTCTTTCCAAAGCCACCGGAGTCGAGACCACATTCCAGCCGGGGGTCAGAAGTCGAACCCAGTGCGGGTAGAGTTTAACTGTCGTCATCCCAGGTCGCCAGGCCGCTGATTCCCCTTCCCGGAGGGCTGCGGCCATGAGCAGATCATCGTCCTGGGGGTTCGTGGATGGCTGGGGTCTCAAGTAATACAGACCTATACCAGTGTATCCCTTGGGGATGGTGATCTCCATAGTGCTGAGGGGCACACTCCCCAAGCCCCTGGTCATGCAGAATCCACCTTCATTGCTCTGCAGGGCAACCTTCAAATCCTCGGCTCCGTTCCAAGTGGTAGGCCGTCCCGCCGAGTCAACAACGGCCACGATGCATGGTGTCAGCAGGTCGTTCCAGGCCCAGGCCTCACCAACCCGCCACTCTTCACGGAATTCAAACAGACTGTCCCATGGGTTAAAGCGGTCCAATACGTAAATAGCCACTCCCCCCGGCGGGCTGTCAACCACAATGTCAAATTCAGCCTCGATCATGTCCTGACTGCGAAAAGATACCGTTTTTTCTACCGGTTCCTGGATGTCTTCGGCAATATATGAAAGGTATATTGAAGTCCATAGCTCACCAGGGCTAAGATCGATATCCCCAATCGGGTTCCAGTACTCGTCATAGAATTCAACCTCCTCAGGGATGAAGATGACTTTTATTACCTGCTCAGTATTGGCCGCAGTTGGGTTGCCATACGAATCCAGCAGGCCGATAGAAACCTTATAACTGGAATTTGGTTTTATGTAATATCTATCAGGATCCTGACTTCCTACATCGCCTGGTCCAAACATACCCGGCAGTTCTATATCCCAACTATCGGTTCCATTGGGATTCCGAATCCTAATACCATCATACAAACCCGTCTCATGCAGCTGAGCCACTATCTCTGCCGGCTCACCAGGAGCTACCCTTAGCGGCAGGTACGTCCAATACCAGTCACCCTCAATGCCAAAAGCGACCTCGACTTCTTCGTCATCGTAAAAACGCCACTCCCGATCGCCATAGTCATCGTACCCTTCGATAAAACCTGTGGCTTGCGTGCCGAGGTACCAGATGGGTACGCTGTCCTGTCCCTGAGGAATAAACAGCCGGTTGCCCTCATGTATGGGTTCCGCTTGTGAATTCTCAGCTGGGTTTTCCATGTAGAAGTTGGGAGCAAAACCCGGTTGCAGAACGTCATCCCTTTCCTCATAGATATTCACATACATGTTCTTTGAAGCTTTGCACGGCCTACCATCCTGATCCATCAGATGTATCTTTAACTCCTGCACCTCACCCGCGGTCAGGTCAAGATAATAGTCACCGGGCAAGGGTAATCCATCGCCGTAGGTCACGTACAGGTATACTCCCGTCCTGGTGATGGTGAGTGGACTGCTGGTGAGTGTTCTCTGTTCATCATCATTCAGTACCAGTTCCCAGTACCATTCCCTTTCTGCTACCAGGGGATTGACGACGTTATTCAGTTCGATGGTTATGTCAGCCCCAGGGCCAGCCTCAAACTCATCCTGGATGGTCAACGACAATCCAGTTCCATACGGGGGTTCATTGGGCAGGTCGTATGGTTGGCAGACAGTGGTGCTTGAATACACCGCATCTGCTATGGTTGCTGTCGTACCTGCGAAATTGTAGGAGCCCGGTGATGCGTAGTCATCGGCTTCAATGTAACATGTTCGCAGGTACACCGTGTCTCCTATATTCAGGGACTGCTCCTCCTGGAGCTGAAACTCCAGGGTATAGCTGGTTGTGGCACCGACCCCGGTGCTGGCCGCCGTCACCCCAACAGGGGCATAGGGTGTCGCCTCCGCAGCCGGAATCGAGCCGATTAATGCCGGTATCACCAGCAAAACCGCCAAAGCCAGAGCAATTCCGCATGAGAATCTGCTTCTTCTCGTTTNNTTAGATTCTATGGTTATCGCTCAATGGGGCTACCGCCATGTACTCCCCCTTTCGTTCATGCCTGACATCATCCAGAACCAAAATACGCTGTAGAAACTATACTGTCAGGTTAAGTTCGGTTACTCCTCCGGGAATAAAGGTCGCGGTTCGGGCTGCTACATCATTAACATAGATGGTATATACCTGTCCGTTGGTTATCATTCCGCTGGAACCGACTATCATCTTAACCGGATTTCCGTATACACCTGCAGTTTCCACCATTATCCGACCAACTTCCTGATTTCCGATTTTGGCGACAATAACGGTTCCGGGAGGCGCATTTGACCCACCTATCTTGACACTGCCATAAAGCGCCTGGGGGAGAGCCGGAGGCTGCAGGCTGGATAGTACACTAAAAGCAAATCCTTCGCTTATCAGATTACCCTGCTTGATGGTCACCTGCACGGTACCGTCAGCTAGATCCGGAACTACCACGGTTATTGAAGTTGCGGTCCAACTGATCACCGTTGCTGTTTCTGAGCCGAAGGTAACTGTTCCCGGGGTGGTGCCGAAGTTGCTGCCGGTTATTACTACCTGGGTTCCGGGCATGGCTGCTGCAGGCGATATCCCGGTTATCGACGGGGCTTGCTGGGTGGGTCCCCCGCCGCCGCCTCCTCCTCCACCACCACCGCCTCCTTGGGTTGGAGGTGTCTCTTCTGTCGGCGGCAGAGTGCCTTCTTGATGCTTTTGCACGTTTTCACTCGTTGGCGGGTGTCCTGACTGCATTACACCAAGGGCAGCCAGGATTTGTTGCAGTATCGTAGGTAACTGTTGTTGCTGTTGTTGCTGTTGCTGGGGGGTGGAGCTATGATGTACTCCGCGGTTATTATCAATCTGCTGGGCGGCAGCTCGCATCCAGTCCGAGATTGCAGACTGAACCCATTTCGCAATCGTCTCCTTGGACATGACCTGGGTTCTGGTCTCTCCCCGGCTGTTGACATGGCCCTCATGACCGCCCCTAATTGCAGTCTGCCGGCCGCCCACATCCAAAACGCCGGAACCGTTGGCCAGGTTCATGGACCAGCCTCCACCGCTGGTGCAGGTTATATTACCGAAGGTGCTTCGGGCACCACACATTCCGACTGGCATATCAAAGGTAAGACGGGTTTTTACCTGCTGCTGGTTTTTCCACCAGGGTGCGCTGCTGCCGGCTGTGGCAGTGGTAGCCGGAGCGCGGCTGGGCGCCGGAGTCAGCTGACGGAAGAAGCGCTCCGTCGAGGCCCGGCTGGGTGTGGTTTGGTTGGTAACCTGACTGCTTTCCTGGCGGTTGGGGTCAGTGGCCAGGGCGAAGTATACCTCACCTGACTTCATCGCCAGCCTCAGGTCGTCAACTCCCACACCGAGTTCGCCATTTTGTTTGATGTATTTGTATCCCCGGTTATTGGTCAGGGTGAGCTCCGTCTGGGGCTCCATCCTGATTTCAGTTCCATCGTCAAAGGTTAACCGGGCGACGCTGTTGGCAGCGGTGGTAATCGAGTCTCCCGGCTTCAGGGTCCCCGCTGAGGATACTGTCTGGTAGCTCTCTTCACCAGCCTTTTTGATCTTGACGGTACCCTTTACCGGTGTGACCTGGCAGCTCAGGCTCTGATCGGCGAATTCCGGTGCCAGAACCAGCATCATGGCCAGGGCCCGCGCCAGATCCCCCCGGCTCATACTCATATCGGGGGCAAACTGCGTATCAGTCCTAAGCACGATCATTTTCGCATCCAGGGCTGCGGCAATCTGTGGTGCCGCCCAGTGGCTGGCGGTCACGTCCTGCAGTAAGGGCAGTGCGGTTGCAGGAACTGGCGATTTGGTCAGGCGGAAAATCAGGGAAATCCCTTCGGCACGCGTTAGCGGCCGTTCCGGGCGATAGGTACCGTCCCCATAGCCGGATAGAATTCCAGCTTGGGCCGCAGCACCAATTACCTGCGCCGCCCAGTGGCTGGCCGGAACATCCCGGAACCCGCTGGCGGTTATTGAAGTGGTGTCCAGGTTAAGGGATTTGACCATAATAGCCGCGGCCTGGGCCCGGGTCAAAGCTGAAGCCGGCCGGTAGGTCCCATCCGGAAAGCCGGATATTATCCCCACCCTGGTCACATAAGTAATGTAGGGATTATTCGGGTTGTCACCGGTAACATCGGAGAACCCCGGTACCGGAGCTGCCAGGGTTACCTCCCCCGGGGCCACCGACAGGAACTGCATCATGATGAAGACCACGGCCAACAGGGTGGAAATGATCCGGGATCCGCTACGATGCCTGCGTACAATCACAAAAATCAACTCCTTTTCTAACCAATTACCATGATTGTCTTACCCTACAGTTGAGGAGAGGGCAGATTGTTTACGGAAAGGAACAGATTGTGCGGAATTAATGGATCAAGTAAGTCACATGTATGGTCCATATTCAGGCGGCGTCCGCACAGACTGCGTACCTTATGTAAACATCGAACCTCTTGTTGGTTACGTACTGACTACCTAAGGTAGCTCAAACGAATGATAAATCTATTCATCACCTATCAGCATGCAATTCATAAATCACAGTTCTCACCATCTCCTGCCCTGCGTCCTCTCACAACTGCGCTCCCGACCGCGGGATGACAGATCGTTTCGGTCCAAAACATCATATGGAGAGCTCGCCCTCACCTCCCGTCTGCTCCTCCTGGAATTCGCGCACCGTATAAACCGCTATGGGAGCGGAGAATCCGCGTACCGGCACTGCACCCAGTTCCTCGAAATGCCAGGGTATCTCCTGAGTGTTATCCCGCAGACTCTGCAGGGTGCGATCACTCAGAATAAGCTGGGTGCCGTACTGTTTGTTGAGGCTCTCTAGGCGCGAGGCGAGGTTAACATCCTCCCCGATCACCGTATAATCGGTACGCTCAGTACTCCCTACATTGCCGACCACCACCGGTCCGGTACTGAGTCCACTTCCGATATTGAACAGAGGCTCACCTCGTGAGTCCCAGCCCTGGTTAAGAGTTATCAGCTGCCGCCGCATCTCCTGTGAGGCAGCAATTGCTTTGGCAGCGTGATCCGGCTGGAACACCGGAGCACCGAACACTGCCATGATGCCATCGCCCATGTACTTGTCAATCATGCCCCCGTATTTGAAGATGGCCGAGGTCATCACTGACAGGTACTCATTCAGACGTCCCACCACCTTCTCCGGGGGCTGGGCCTCGCTGAAAGAGGTNNATCCCCGGATGTCCGAAAAGAGTATGGTTACCTCCTGGCGCTTGCCCCCCAGTTCCACCAGCTCAGGATGGTTGATCAGTTCCTCCACTACCGCGGGAGAGACATACCTGCCAAAGAGGGCGCGGGTCCGCTTGCGTTCCATCTCGGAGAACAGGTAGTTCTGGGCGGTAACCCCGGTGTAGGTCACCAGGGACAGGGCCATGGGGCTGGCACAATCGATCCACCAGTGCTGGGTTGACCACAATCCGTAGGCCACCCCGCCCACTCCGCCAACCACCAGTACGGCTGCCAGGAGGCCACCCAGCGGGCTTCTTTTAAATACCAGCCAGATAGTAAGTGCCCAAATCAATACCATCCACTGCAGGTTCACCCACAAAGGCATCTGCTGGAAGTAGGACTGCTCAAGAAAGGTTTTAATATAAGAAGCATGGATCTCAACCCCCATGGTCGGCAGCCCGCTGCTTAAAATCAGGTTGCCGGTGGTAAAGGGGGTTTTCTCATAGTCGCGCATCAGTACCGAGGTGGGACCGATCAGAACGATACGGTCCTTAAAGACCTCAGGATCCACCTGTCCCTGCAGGACATCCAGATACTCATAGCTGGGGAAGGTCCCTCCCGGTCCCCAGAAATTGGACAGAGCCTGATAACGCTGGTCAACCGGGATGAGGGTATCCCCGACCAACAGTTGGTGGTCGGACGGCTGGGTTATGGGGTCGTTACCGAGACCCAAAACTGTCTGCGCGATGGCCAGGCTAAAGGAAGGGATGAAGAAATTCTCGGCTGCCGGATAGGCTATCAAGGAGTGACGCACCACGTTGTCGCGATCGGTAGGGGTGTTGATAAAACCCATTCCCGCGCATCCTTGGAGAAAGATGTCCAGAGGCATCCTGATCTCCTGCATGGTCTGGCCGTCGTCCTCATCAAAGGTAAAACCACAGGCAAAGACCACCCCGCCATGCCGGGCCACCGCCTCTGCCAATGCCTGGTCCTCTGCAGGTTCACCGGGCAGGTCCAATATAAGATCCAGGGCCACCACCCTGGCCTCAGTCAGGCGGTCAAGGCCGTCAGCAAACACCGAACGCGGCCACGGCAGCTGACCCAATTCGCGGATGGACTTCTCACCGATCCCGATAATAACGATCTCATCACCGGGGTCCTTCACCCCGGAAATCCGGAACCAGGAATCGTACACCGTATTCTCGACCCTATCCCACAGTCCCAGTGATGAGGACAACAGGAACAGCACCAGAATTCCAACTGGCAAAAGAAGTCTTTTTCTCTCCGGCATCCGTAACTCCTTAATCATCAGCCTCTTAGCAATTAGTAGTAAATGTTAAGGAATTCTTTGCTTGCCGGGGATAATCCTTCCTCACTGATTGGGGTTTATTTCGAGGCCAAAGTCCCTTGGCGGTAATAACGAAGGCCGGGATTGAGTCCCGGCTTGAAAAGTGGCGAAAAATTGTTATAACCCGTACCTTCAGAGAGCTATTCCCTGGATCCCATGATATTTTGCAGCAGGAGTTCTATATATCGACTGCTCAGTTCAGGAGTGTCCAGTTCCAGGCCGGTGATTTCCCGGATACGTTCTCCCATTAGTATAGGAAAGGACAGAGCGCTCAGCAGCTGCAGGGTTCGCATGTAGTGCACCGTCCGGCTTTCACTCGGCCTTATCTGGGCGATGGTCGTGCTTATCAGTACCAGGCCCTCATTCTTCAGATACTCCTGGTATTCAATCTTGACCGAGTTTTTATGCAGGCTCTGGCTGATAAAATTTCTGATGATGTCAGGGTACTCCAGGATCACCTTAGAGTATTGCCTCACGAAACACTCCAGCCTCTCTTCCGGACCTGGCTCATCCGCCCGCAGACAGCGAAAAGCTTCCTCCAACAGAAGGGTTACCATATTGAGGGCCTCGTTGATTACAGCATCCTTGGAACCAAAGTGGTAGTTGACCGCCGCCACATTCACGCCGGCCATCGCCGCGATCTTGCGGATAGTCACGTTCTGAAAACCTTCCTGGCTGATTATGTCCAGGGTGGCCTTTATAATCCGGTCCTTGGTAGTTAGGCCATGGCTGTTCCTCTTCATGGGTCACCTCACGGTTTAAACAGCGTTTACCCAAACATATGGTATACAATGATTATATGCGAAATTGACAAGCCGCTAGAGTATGAAATACGATAATATTATACGTTATCTAAAACGCCGTTTCAAACATTGCTTGAGATTATTTGCCAGCGGGAGAGGATTTATTTGACGCTGACTCATCGGAAGGGACTCTTGCATCTGGGGCTGGATGTGGGATCAACCACCATCAAGCTGGTGTTGTTGGACAGCGAAGGTCGGCCCATTTATATGGATTACCAGCGGCATCATGCCGATATCCGAAGCATACTGAAATCACTTCTCCAAAAGGCTTTTGAATACACGGGAAATCAACCGCTGACGGCCATGGTAACCGGATCAGCGGGTTTATCTGTTTCCCAGTTGTTGAGTATCAATTTCATCCAGGAGGTCATTGCCTGCGGTCAGGCGATCGAGACATATATCCCCCAGACTGATGTGGCCATTGAGCTGGGTGGTGAGGACGCCAAGATCACCTATTTCAGCGGTGGGGTCGATCAGCGGATGAACGGGATCTGTGCCGGGGGTACCGGCGCATTTATTGACCAGATGGCTGCCCTCCTGCAGACCGATGCGGCCGGTTTGAATGAACTGGCATCCCGTCACCGGATGATCTACCCGATTGCGGCTCGCTGCGGGGTGTTTGCCAAGAGCGACATCCAGCCCTTGCTGAACGAAGGGGCGGCCCGGGAGGATATTGCCGCCTCGGTTTTTCAATCAGTAGTCAACCAGACCATCAGCGGA
>DCTH01000027.1 GCA_002329495.1 Syntrophothermus sp. UBA1445
AATCATTGGGCCCTCGGGTACCGGTAAAAGCACTCTCTTGCGCTGTCTTAACCTGCTGGAGCAGCCTAGCGGGGGCAGCATTTACTTTGACGGGGTGTCCTTGCTTAACAAAGACACCAATGTATCCAAAGTGCGTCAAAGAATGGGCATGGTTTTTCAGTCGTTCAACCTGTATGCTCACCTGTCAGTGATGGATAACCTGACCATCGGACCGGTTAAACTCCTGGGCCGGAGTCCAATCGATGCCAGGAAGAAAGCCCTGGAACTGCTCAAGATGGTTGGCCTGGCGGAGAAGGCCAATGCCTTCCCGGATGAGCTTTCGGGCGGGCAGAAACAGCGGGTGGCTATTGCCCGTTGTCTGGCGATGGAACCGGAGGTTATGCTGTTTGATGAACCTACCTCGGCACTTGATCCCACCATGGTCAGCGAGGTCCTGGCGGTTATCCGCCGCCTGGCCAAAGAAGGCATGACCATGATTATTGTTACCCATGAGATGGAGTTTGCCCGTAATTTGTCCAATCGGGTCTTTTACATGGATGAAGGGATTATCTATGAGGAAGGGACTCCGGAACAGATATTTGAGAACCCGCAGAAGGAAAAAACTCGGGCCTTCATCAACCGGATCCGCACCCATAACTACCGAATCACCAGTGAGGACTATGATCTTTACGGAATGAATGGGGAAATCCAGGCTTTTTGTGAAAAACACCTGCTATCCAGGCGGGTCTGCAATAATGTGCTGCTGCTACTCGAAGAGATCCTGGTCCTGCAGCAGGATTTCTCCGATATTACGGTCAGTCTGGCTTACTCCGAGAAAAACGGGAATCTGGAGCTGACCATCGAGAGTGCCGGAGAACCGGTTAATCCGCTGGAAAGCGGTGCCCCGGGAGACCAGATCGGGCAGCTGCTCATCAAAAGCCGCTGCGAAAGCTATGATTACCGTTATGAAAACGGGAAAAACCTACTCTTGTGCCGGGTAAGAGCAGACCAGCAATGAAAGATCACCGGGTGCTCACATCATGTTAAGCCAACCGGCTGGCACAGATTTCTGCACTCAAACTCGCGAGTTACAGGTTTTCGAAGGGATAATCAACTGCGATATGCATGTTTCCGCCCGGAGATTGGCGTTAAGGAGTTGCTTATACTCGATTTGCGCTACCTCAATTTAGTGATAGAATTTAGGGGTAGTATGAACTGCGATACCGGAATAGCAGAAACAGAATAGCTACCATTTTAATGAACCAAGACTGGAGATATGATATGGATAATGAAAAAATAACCCAGGCCGTAGGCATGATCCTGGAGGCTATGGGAGAGGATCCGAAACGCGATGGACTGAGGGACACACCTGAGCGGTTGGCCCGGATGTACGAGGAGATATGTAAAGGCATCCATGAGGATCCCGGGCAATACCTGGAGGTCATGTTTACTGAGTCCCATGATGAGATGGTGATGCTTAAAGATATACCTCTGTATTCCCTGTGTGAACATCACCTTTTACCGTTTTACGGCCGGGCCCACGTAGCCTATATACCCCGTAAAGGAAAGATCACCGGCCTCAGCAAACTGGCCCGGGTGGTGGACGGGTTTGCCCGCCGCCTGCAGGTGCAGGAACGGCTGACCTCCCAGATCGCGGACACCATCAACGAGCGATTGCAGCCCTGGGGGGTTATCGTGGTGATCGAGGCGGAGCATATGTGTATGACCATGCGCGGGGTTCTGAAACCTGGTACCCTTACCATTACCTCGGCGGTAAGAGGGATATTTGAAACCAATCCCGCGTCGCGAGCCGAGGCTCTGGCCCTGATAAGAGGCAGTTAATTCAGTGCGTTTACCGGGCAGAAATGATATGTCCGATTATATGAACACTGGTCGGGTGTCTTACCCTACAGTTTGGTGACACTTAAGGAGCTTATTTCAGACCTTACGTGGCAATTCTGATAACAGCAAGGTCGCAGAACAGGGTCGGTTTTATTGTTTAAACGACCATCTATAAAATATAAGGGGAGTGTGTTTATGGCCCCAGAAGATTCGGGGAAACTGGAACTACTGGCGAGAAGGACCTTTGACGGGAGTCCGGATTTGATCAAAGTGGTGGATTTTCTTAATAAGACCCTGAAGCTTAAGAAGCTCATGTTTGGGCTGACCAAAGACCGGGAAACAGGCAAGATGACCATCAGTATTTATGAGATATGATATGGAGGATTAAGCGATGAACCAGATCAGGGCTTTCCTAAAAGAATTTATCGGCATAGTTGTGGTGGCATTTTTTCTGGCCATGATCCTCCGTTCTTTTGTCATCGAAGGTCGGTGGATTCCAACGGGTTCGATGCTGCCGACCATTCAGGTGGGTGATCGGGTAATGGTTAACAAATTCATCTATCGCTTCAAGGAACCGCAACGCGGGGATATCGTGGTGTTTGAACCTCCGGCCATCATTAATCAGAAAGACGACTTCATAAAGCGTATCATTGGTTTGCCGGGAGATAAAATAGAGGTTAAGGATGGCAAGGTATGGGTTAACGATGAGGCCCTGGAGGAACCATATATAGCAGAGCCTCCCAATTACGAATATGGACCGGTTAAGGTCCCGGAACATGCCCTGTTTGTGATGGGGGATAACCGCAACATGAGCTACGACAGTCACCTGTGGAATGGCTGGTTAACCGATGACCATCTTAAGGGTCAGGCCTTTCTCATATACTGGCCGCTAAATCATTTGCGGATTTTCGACTAGGAGGGAATTAATTGAGGTTACTGGTTACCAATGACGATGGTCTCGATTCGCCGGGATTACATAAACTGGTGCAGACCCTGGCGGAGATGGCGGAGATCTTCGTGGTGGCGCCTGACCGGGAGCGGAGTGGAACCGGTCATGGCATCACCGTTTTTAATCCTATTATGATCAAGCGTGTCGATGGGGTTGATGCTGCTCAGAGTGCCTGGATGGTCTACGGAACCCCGGTGGATTGTGTAAAACTGGGGATTTCAGCCCTGCTTCCTGCACCACCGGATTTGGTGGTCTCGGGGATCAACAAAGGGGCTAACCTGGGCTGGGATGTCCTGTATTCCGGCACAGTATCAGCGGCCATGGAGGGAGTCATAATGGGGGTACCGTCCATAGCGGTGTCCCTGTGCCTGGAGGATAATGCCGAGGACTATGGTTTCGCCGCCCGTTTTACCCGCGCCGTTTGCCGCCAGCTGGAAAAGGACGGTTTTGATCGGGATACGATTATAAATATCAATGTCCCCGGCATACCCCGACCGGAGATCAAGGGCATGCGGGTCACCCGTTTGGGCCGGAGACAGTACGAGAATGTGTTTGAGGAGCGCAAGGACCCCCGCGGCAATACCTACTTCT
>DCTH01000214.1 GCA_002329495.1 Syntrophothermus sp. UBA1445
GTTGGAAAGGGTACCGCTATAATTGCGGTAACTACCCAGGATGGAAATTTCACCGCTAGCATTAATGTTAAGGTGACTGCCACCGTTGCCCAACCGAAGGCCTCGCCAACGGGTGGGTCAGTAGGTGCCGGCACCAAAGTGACCTTAAAAGCAGCAACATCCGGGGCAGACATTTACTACACCCTGGACGAAAGCACCCCGACTACCGGTAGTAATAAATATACCGAACCAATCGTTATTAATGAGCCGGTTACCATTAAAGCCATTGCGGTGAAAGCCGGCATGGATGACAGCACGGTAATGATAGAATCGTATTCCCTGGCAAAAGCGATCGAAGATACCGAAGTGGAAGTCAGCGAGTCCGACAAAGACTTGGCGATAACTCAAGAAACCTTAGATCTGGGTGATACGATTAAGATCAATGTGCCTGAGAATGTAAAAGATGCGACGGTCAGTGTAAGTGCTCTCATGAGCCCACCGGATGAATCGGGCACCGTGACGACCGGTGAATTACCCGCCTTGAACATCGAGGCGACCGACGCTGCTGTCAGCTCTGCTGCTCCGATCAAGGTATCCATACCACAAGGGGCAACCGTCAGTGCACCAGAGGGCTGGAACGGAACCATCAATGTTCCGAGCGTAAAACCTGTCGATTCAGTGACCGTTGATCCTGATCCTGGGAAACAGGTCACAGTTAACACCGTAATCGAAGTTGGTTTCGGGGATATACCGCTCACGTTCAGCAAGGCGGTACGGCTGGTTGTTCCCGGCCAAGCCGGCAAGGATGCGGGATATTACCGGGGCGGCCAGTTTTACAAGATCCCCAGCTTACCGTCCAACGCCCAGAAAGATCAAGACTGGGCAGACACTAACATAGATCCCGGCAAGGACGGTAAGATGGATGTCGGTCAAGATCTGGTAATTTGGACCAAACACTTTACCAAGTTCGTCAGCTATACCCAAACCGCCAGCGGCGGTGGTGGGGGCGGCGGTGNNAAGCCGGTTGTCTCTAAAACCGGATCAGCATCAGTTACGCCAAGTGCCGGTGGCACCATCAGCCTGGGCGATGAAGCGGGCATTGAAATACCGGCCAACGCTTTGACCGGAACCAATGCAGTGGAGGTTAAAGTCGCGAGAGTTACTGCACCAACCAGCGTACCCGCTGGCTTTAAACTGGCAGGAAACGTATACGAGTTCAGTGTAGGCGGCAAGACCAGTTACAGCTTTGCCAAAAAAGTAACCGTAAAACTCACATTCGATCCCAGTAAGCTCGGCCCGAGTGAGGTTCCAGCCATCCACTGCATTGACCAGAGCGGGAAGTGGGTCAGCCTGGGCGGGGTGGTGTCAGGCAATACTGTAACCGTGGAGGTAGATCACTTTACCATGTTTGCGGTGCTGGCAGAGGTGAAATCAACCGATCAAAGTCTAAGAGATATTGCCGGACACTGGGCTGAAAACAGTATCAAGCAACTGATTGCGAAAGGAGCAATTGGTGGTTACCCCGACAGCACCTTTAAGCCGGAGAACCGGATCACCCGGGCCGAATTCGCCACCATCCTGGTGAAGGCGTTTGCCCTGCAGCCTCATAAAGACAAAGTATTTGCAGACACAGCCGGACACTGGGCGCAGGACAGCATAGCTACCGCAGCTTATTATGGTATCGTTAACGGCTATGATGCCGATACATTTGGTCCGAACGATAGTATTACGCGGGAGCAAGCGGCGGTAATGGTTATAAAAGCAGCCCAATTGACTCCAGCTGCAGGCGGGCTTTCCTTTGGAGACAGTGACAGCATCTCCGGTTGGGCAAAACAAGCCGTGGCCACAGCGGTGGACAGAGTGATTATCAATGGATATCCGGATAACACCTTCCGCCCTCGGGCAAATGCTACCAGGGCCGAGGCGGTTACAATTGTCGTAAATGCTTTGCAAGAAACAACAACGAAGGTATAACGTATCAGGCAACAACTTAAGAAACACCTGGAGACGGGGATAAGATGCTTCCAGCGCATCTGCCCCGTCTGTAAAGGTCAGCGATCACTTTTAATAGCGCTCAAAAAGATACCTTGGCTTGCACACCATCCTTTTACACTGCTAACGACGAAAGCCTGATAATTTACATGACTTTAATCACAGACCAGAAAGGAGTGGGTGATTAGAATGAAGCGCAGGATACTGATATTACTCCAAATAGTATTACTGTTGATGATGTCTGTCCCTGCAGCTATGGCCGACAGTTCAATAACTCTGTCCTTAAGTAAATCTACAGCCTCAGCTGGTGATAGCGTAACTGCTTCAGGCACAACCTCGCCCGGGTCCTGGGTCCCCCTCAAAGTTTTAGACGGGGAAGGGGGTATAGTGGTATTTGATGCCGGGAAGGCAGATGGAAACGGTAAGTACAGTATAAACTTCATTGTACCCAATGGCGTTTCCGGTGCGCTAACTGTGGTTGTCGGTGAGGGGAGCAACGTGGCAACCGCAACCCTTAATGGAAAGACCGACACTGGTGGTGGCACCGGTGGAGGTGGAGGCGGTAGTGCCAACAACCCACCACCAACTTCAGAACCAGTTACCTCGAATNNGAAGGGCTTCAGTTGCCCCGACGGCGGGTGGAACCGTCGGTCTGGGAAATGATGCAACTATTGATATACCGGCTAATGCACTGAAAGGAACCGGTGCGTCAGAGGTAAAAGTATCAAAAGTTACCGCATCCCCCAGTGCACCAACCGGCTTCAAGTTAGCCGGTGATGTATACGAGTTCAGTGTGGACGGCAAGACCAGTTACAGTTTTTCCCAGAAAGTAACCATAACCCTCACCTTTGATCCCGGCAAGCTCGCTCCAGGTGAAACCCCATCCATCCACTACTATGATCAGGCTGCGGGCCGGTGGGTAAACCTGGGTGGCGTGGTCAAAGGCAATACCGTAACCGTGCAGGTGGACCACTTTACCAAGTTTGCGGTGCTGGCAGAAGTGAAATCAGCAGTCAAACCGGGAGATCAATCCTTAAGAGACATAGCCGGACACTGGGCCGAAGAAAGCATTAACCAGCTGGTGGCGCAGGGAGCAGTTGCCGGTTACTCTGACGCTTCCTTCAAGCCCGAAAACAGGATTACCCGGGCCGAATTTGCCACCATCCTGGTCAAGGCTTTTCAACTTGCGCCCCAGCAGGGTAAAGTCTTTAACGATACTGCCGGACACTGGGCGCGGGATTCCATAGCCACTGCCGCGTACTATGGGATTGTTAACGGCTATGACGCCAGTACATTTGGACCCAACAACCATATTACCCGGGAGCAGATGGCGGCCATGGTCATAAAAGCTGCCCAACTGACCCCAGCCACAACGGGACTTTCCTTCAAAGACAGTAACAGCATCTCCGGGTGGGCTAAGGCGGCNNGCGATTATAAATGGATATCCGGACAACACCTTCCGCCCCCAGGGGAACGCTACCCGGGCGGAGGCGGTTACCGTGGTCGTAAAAGCGTTATGATGGCCTGCGCCGCATTTGTGATTGAGTAAATCGTAGCTGCGATCAGTACAAATGATGGAGGTTTAAGGCCTTCCATATTTCTGTCGGAGCCTCCATGATTAAAAATCGGCTACTACTGATGTAAATATTGCCGGCGGAGAAAAAGGGATTCCCTTCCTCTCCGCCAAACTTTGTCTATAAGTCGCAATTACCGGGGAGGCATTGACATGAGATGTCGTATTTTACATAAAAGAAAAGCATTAACTGTTACTCTGCTGCTGGTTCTGGTTTGGTGCACCCTGGCCGGTGGATGTGCCCCGACCGAGGAATCTTCTCCCGGCTCGCTTCTTATTGAAGGGGATGCTGTCGAGAGCCGGGTGTATTTCACCCTGGAGGAGCTAAAGTCCATGAGGGATGGACTGGTGGAGGACGATTATTTTTCGATTAATTCGTATGGGTCAAAGGGGTACGCCCACTTTAAAGGGGTTTGGATTTGGTACTTGTTAAATGAAAAAGCGCATTTGAAGGAAAATGCATCTCGGGTCAGTTTTATTGCCGAGGATGGCTACCAGGTAGATTACACCATCGAGGAAGTCAAGAGAGAGGATTATATCGACGAACAAAACCCCGAGACCAAATACAAGATGATCCTGGCCTGGGAGGAAAACGGGGTGGAGAATGACCCGGCGAGCGGGAGTCCGTTTCAATTGGTTGTTGGACAGCGGGAACCCGGCGATGAGAACCGTCCTTTCTGGGTGCGAAATATCAAGACTATTCGTGTTGATTAACAGCAGTCAAAGGGTAATTCACCGACAGTTATTGGGGGCTGTGTTATGGAAGAACCGATAGAAAGCAAAAAGAGGTATTATCTGAGTAACCGGGATCTCCTGGTCATCGCCATATTGAGCGGGATCGGGGGAGTGATGAGTACCTATATTGGCTATCTGGGCAATCTCTTAAACCGGATTTTTGGGGTGCCATTCGGTGCCGGGCAGTTTGTGTCCGGTCTGCACATCTTCTGGTTTATCCGGGTGGCGGGGCTGGTCACAAGACCGGGGGCGGCAACTGCTGCCGGTCTGCTCAAAGGAATAATCGAGATGCTGACTGGCAGCACCCACGGGATAGCCATCATCCTGGTTTCATTGACCCAGGGCCTGGTGGTTGACCTGGTGCTGCTGATAATGAGACGCCATAACCTGGCGAGTTACATGCTGGCAGGGGGAATTGCGGCCGCCTCCAACGTTTTCGTCTTTCAACTCCTTTACTTTTCCGCCGCTCCCCTTAAATATCTTTTATTTATCAGTCTGATCGCCTTGGTTTCCGGGGTTCTCCTGGCGGGTAGTTTTGGCTACAGCGTGCTGGAAGTCGTCCTGCAGGCCAGACCTTTCCGTATATCCAGCCCGGCATTGGAGGAAGAGGCAGCTGCCCGTGAGGTTTCACCGGTCAAGACTCCCCCTCGTACCTGGCGGCTGGTGGTAACCGCCTGCCTGGTGGTCCTCCTGTCCGCCGGAGCCGTATACTACTACGCCGCTGTCTTCGAACCGCCCTGGGCCGGCCCGCGCTGCCAGGTGGAAGGGGCGGTAAAGAATTCTTTCTCATTCCAGATTTNNCAAACCACCATTACCGCGGAGTTAAAAGGAGCGATCAGTCACGTTCCGGCCCAGGAATATACCGGCATTCCCTTGAAGATTATTCTCCAGGAGGCCTCGCCCCTGGACGAAGCCACCAGGCTTAAGGTTGTGGCGTCAGATGGTTATACGGTTGAATTTGACCTGCAAAAGGTCTTAAAAGATG
>DCTH01000150.1 GCA_002329495.1 Syntrophothermus sp. UBA1445
CCTCTGCCATCACGGTGTTCACCTGAAAGAATGCCATAGGTGAGATGGCGAATTCCAAGCCCGCCAGCCGTTCGTTCAGGAACCCGCGACCGGACAAAATCACGACCTCATCGTGTCCGGCGGTACTGGCCACGGTGGAAACCCGTTGAAAATGGTGTCTGATATCCTGTGCCAGCCTCTCCCACACCTGACCACGAAGGAGCTTATTCCTTCCATATAGGATCAGCATGATTTCCCGATGGTTATGAGACTCGCGCAGCATAACCTGGCTGAGGTCTTGGACTGATGAACCGATGTGTCTTAATGAGTGCTCCAAAAAATTAAGTATGTCCCCCCACCCTGGGGGTACCAGCAGGCACTCTTTGAAGGGGACTACGGTATGTGACCCGCTCTGGAAAAAGCCGATTGCCAAAGGATCTGTCTGCACGTGAAATACTGCTTTGTTACGGTAGTGGTAGGGGNNGGTTCTCCATGCCTATGGTGGGTAACACCTCGACCCTTCCCAGGTTCCCGATTCGCTCCAGGGCGTCAGCCACCAGTCCTCTCTTTAACTCCAGTTGGGTCTGATAATCTATGTGATGCAGGTTGCTCCCGCCACAGCGTTCCATCTGTTCACAGCGGGGGGTAACCCGGTCTACTGAAGGTCTGATAACCTCTTTTAACCGCGCAAAGCCGTAACGCTTGGCCTGTTTTCCCGGCTCAACCTCCACCACGTCACCGGGAACAGTAAACGGCACGAAATAGACTTTACCCTCATGGCGGCCTACCCCTTCCCCGCGATGGTTTATACCGGTGATTTCTATCTGCACCAATGGTTCCTCCTTTTGTAATCCCTGGCAGAAACAATCATGTCCTTGGTTCTCACAATTGGCACCAGCAGTCTTTCGTTGCTATTAAAAAGTGGGATCGGGAACCTGTCCCCCTGTCCCATGGTGGAACTTGCCCGGCCAAGTGTCGCGGCGCCTGAGCTCGGCGTCGATGCTGTTCAGGACCTCCCATTTCTTCAGGCTCCATTCCGGGCCAATCAAGGCCTCCCGGGGACTGTCCCCGGTCAGTCTGTGTATCACAATCTCGGGCGGCAGGATTTCCAGTATGTCGACCACCAGTCTGACATACTCATCCTGGGTCAATAATTCGAACCCGCCCTGTCTATACAATGTTTCCAGTCGAGTCCCCCGCATGACGTGCAGGAGGTGAATTTTTATTCCCTGTATATCCCGTGAGGCCAAGACCGAGGCGGTTTCCATCATCATCCCGCGATCCTCTCCCGGCAGCCCCAGGATGATATGCGGACATACACGGATGCCTCTCTTACGGAGACCTCCCAAAGCTTTTACAAATTCATCCCAGCCATACCCCAGATTCATGGCATCAGCGGTTGCGCGGTGGACCGTTTGTAGGCCCAGTTCCAGCCAGAGGTAGGTCTTCTGATTTAACTCCGCCAGCAGATCCAGGGTGTCCTCCGAAAGGCAATCGGGCCGGGTAGCAATAGAAATCCCCACTACACCGTTTTCCTCCAATATCGAATAGTAGAGCTCCCGGAGTACCGGTGATGGAGCATAGGTGTTGGTGAAGGCCTGAAAATAGGCGATATATTTGGCCTGCGGCCACTTGCGATGCATCATCTCTCGCACCTGGTGAAACTGAGATTTGATACTAAGAGCCCGGGCCCCGGCGAAATCACCGGAACCCGCCGGGCTGCAGAAGGCGCACCCACCAACTCCCCTGGTACCATCCCGATTAGGACAGGTGAATCCGGCGTCCAGCGAAACCTTGAACACCTTGGTACCGAATTCCTGGCGCAGGTGATAGTTCAACGCATTAAATCTCTTGTCGCCCCATTGTTTGCTCACCGCTTTTACTCCTCATTGCACTCAACTGCCATTAATGTTGCTCAAACTTTATCCAGTTGAATCTCTCAACCGGGTTACTCACTCTCGTTCTTGTGATAAACACAGATCTCTACCAGGGGACATTCTTCACACCCCGGTTTTTTATTAGCGCACAGATTGTTTCCCAACCCGTCGATCAAAGCATGATACTCATTGTATAGTTTGGTATCCGGCGGAAGGTGCCTCATAAATAAATTCTGCATTTCGTCATAGGCGGCATTCTCCGGCAGCAGCCCCAAGCGATAAAAGATCCTTCTGGTATACGCATCAACCACAAATATCGGTTTACGGGCTGCGTACAGAATAATAGAGTCGGCAGTCTCTTGGCCGATACCCTTCAACGCCAAAAGCTCGGCCCGCAATTCTTCGATCTCCAAAGAAAACAATTTCCCCAAATCCCCCTGGTATTCGCGAATAAGAAACTCGCAAAAGCCGCGCAGACGCTGGGCTTTCTGCCGGTAATAACGAGTTGGCCGGACCGCTTCCTCCACCAGTTCGAGAGGAGCATCCACCAGTTGCTGCGGGTCCAGCAGACCCTGTGCTTCCAGGTTCAAAATGGCCTTCTCCACGTTTCTCCAGGCCACATTCTGGGTGAGGATCGCTCCCACAATCACCTCAAAATCGGTTTTGGCCGGCCACCAGTGGCGGGAACCAAAATGCCCCAGTAACCGGTTATAAATCTCTATCAAACGAGCCTGTAATCCTGACAATTTTCGTTTCTCCTTTTCCGTTTGCAGACAATACTGCGGCACCACGCAGGTTCCGCAAACCATAACCACATCAGTATGCATAGCAGGACTGCCACGGCTTCACAACCTGCCGCCGTCATTATGATAAATCCCTTCAGGGAAACCGATTATCTATGAAACCGGAATTTCTTAATTAAATTACCATGTCCGGGGTAAGATAACAACCGGGACTGTACGTTAAACAATTAACTGTTAATAGAGGAGGATGATAGAATGGCTCACCCAGTGGTTGATGAAGACCTTTGTGTCGGTGAAGGTGATTGTGAAGATGTTTGCCCCGCNNTTTGAGGTAGATGAGAAAGCAAAAGTGGTTCATCCGGAGGCCTGTATCGAATGCGAGCTTTGTGTCGACAACTGTCCCGCCGAGGCTATTACTTTGACGGATGACTGACCGGCACCTCTCAGACCATCTGACCCGTTGAACGAACCAAGTAGGGCGGCCATTCCCATTATCGACACCGCCATCTGTACTGATTCATTGGCCGCTCTACGTACCGTTCCGGGCCCTCGGATACCCGTTTAATCAGTTTTGGCTGGAAGGTTGATCCTGACAGGGGCATTCAGCTTCGGGTCTGAATTCAGGGGAGATGTCGCGCAAGGCCTCAATCATGTCCGGGAGAATGGCCAGGAGATAATCGACTTGATGATCATTGTTATCCCTTCCTAAGGTGATCCTCAGGGTGGATTTGGCTAACTCATCTGAATACCCCAGGGCCTTCAGAACATGGGAGGGCCCGGGAGAATCCGAGTGACAGGCTGATCCGTTGGAGGCCGCGATTCCCTTTTCATCCAGCATGGATAGTAAGGCCTTGCCATCCACGTTAGCAAAGCTGAAGCTGACATGCCCGGGCAAACGTTGGAAACGATGGCCGTTTAAAATGCTGTTCGGTATCCGCTCTGATATCCCTTCGATAATCCGGTCTCGCAGGAAAACCAATTCCCAGCGGCTTTGATCCAATACCTGACAAGCCAATTCCGTTGCCCGGCCAAAACCAACTATACCCGGCAGATTCTCAGTTCCCCCTCGCAGATCTCTCTCCTGACCGCCACCGGTTATCAGGGGGACGATTTTGGTGCCTTTTCTAAGGTATAAACACCCTGCCCCTTTGGGCCCATAGAGCTTGTGGGAGGAGATGCTTAAGAGGTCGCACTTGATCCGGTTTACATCCACAGGTATACGGCCCGCTGACTGTACCGCGTCACAGTGAAAGGTAATTCCCCTTTCCTCAGCAATTGCTCCGATCTCTTCCACCGGTTGAATAGTACCAATCTCGTTGTTCGCATGCATGATACTAATCAGGATGGTATCTTTCCGTATAGCCTGCTGAACCTCCTGGGGATCGAGCATCCCGGACTCATCCACGGGCAGGAAGGTCACCTCAAATCCCTGGGATCTCAGGAATTTGCACGGTTCCAAAACCGCGCGATGTTCAATGGCGGTGGTTATTAGATGCCGGCCCTTCTCCCACTGCTTATACGCTGTTCCCAGGATGGCCATATTGTCCGCTTCGGTCCCTCCACTGGTGAAAAAGATTTCGTCGGGATGGGCACCAATCAGGGCCGCCACCTGGGAACGCGCATTCTCCATGGCCTGCCGGGCTTCCTGGCCCAGTCGGTAGCTGCTGGAGGGGTTGCCATATCGGTTCCGCAGGTAAGGCAGCATAGCCTCAACTACTGAGGGATCAACCGGGGTTGTGGCGCTATGATCAAAATAAATGTTGGTCATCCTTAATTCTCCTGTTAAAAACTGGCGGCGTGTTCTAAATAACTGTATATAATTTGTCCGGTTGCAGTCATGAAATACCCGCAAGATCCTGCCAAAAACCTCCGCTAATTATCCGTACGGATTCAGGGCAACAATACAAACGAGGTGAATTCCATTGCTTCATCCGCGGCGAGTCTATTTTGAGCCCCGGGCCCTGGATTATCCTCTGGGCCAGAGACTTCTGGAGGTTTTTCGGGGGGCCAACGTACCGATTCACTTTACCTCAAGCCACAACCGGGTAACGGGGATACCAGGCAAAGGACCGCAAAAAGCATTTTTTGAAGGCAAGCATACCCTGGTGGTCGGGGTGCGAAAAACACCAAAGTTCCAGACCTGTCGCCCCTCGGCGCACTACCAGCTGCCCTTGGTTACCGGTTGCCCCGGTTTATGTGAGTATTGCTACCTGACCACCACCATGGGTAAGAAACCATATATCCGAGTCTATGTTAATATTGATGAAATTCTGGAGTGGACCCAGGAGCATATCGCAGCCCGCGCACCCGAGGAAACGGTGTTCGAAGGGGCCGCCACCTCGGACCCGGTGCCGGTCGAGCCCTACACCGGGTCTCTGGCCCGGGCAATTGAGTTCTTTGGCCGCCAGAGCCGGGCCAGATTCCGTTTCGTAACCAAATTTGATGACCTTGATTCCATTATATCCGTCAGGCACGAAGGGAAAACTGAAGTCAGGTTCAGCATCAATGCTGCCCCGATTATTGCCCAGTTTGAACACGGAACACCTTCATTGGAAAAACGTCTTGACGCCGCCCGCCGGGTCCGCGAGGCCGGTTACCCGCTGGGCTTTTTGGTGGCCCCTATAATGAGAATTGAGGACTGGAAAAGTGAATACTCCCGGATGTTCAGAGAAGTTCAGAGGGTATTGGGAGACACCGGACCCCTAAGTTTTGAATTCATCACCCACCGTTTTACCCAACGGGCCAAATCGCAGATTCTATCGGTATTTCCGCAAACCGCCTTAGACATGGACGAAACTCGACGGCGGTTTAAATACGGGCAGTTTGGCTATGGCAAATACGTGTACCCGCCCGATACGATGGATGAATTCCAAGATTTTTTTACCACTCAGGCCCACCAGGTGTCCGATCAGGCGAGAGTCCTCTACAACGTATAAAACCCGCCGCCCCCTACCACAGTAGCGAAGGAGCAGCGGGTTTAACCTTATCTTTAGAGAAGATTGCGCCTCCGGGCTTCGAACTCCAGCTCATCGCGATAATCCGGGTGAGCAATGGCAATCACATTCTTAACTCGCTGTCTGATAGATTGCCCTTTGATTTGGGCCACTCCATACTCGGTAATCACATAGTCGGCACACGAACGCGGGGTGGTGATAATGCCTCCCGGGGCGATATTCGGAACTATCTTGGATATTCGTTTCCCGCCCGCCTTGGATGGGGTGGCGGTTGCCTGGGTGGCAATGATCGAGACTCCACCTTTAGACCTAAAAGCGCCTTCGACGAAATCAAGCTGGCCACCCGGATGGGTGTATTGCTTCCAACCCATTGATTCAGAGCAGATTTGGCCGGTCAAGTCGACCTCCAGACAGGCATTGATGGAAACCAGGTTATCGTTCTTACCAATAACATAGGGATCGTTGACAAAATCAACTGAATAAAACTCGACCCCGGGATTATCGTCAATCCAATCATATAGCTGCTGACTGCCCATCGCGAAAGTAAAGATCGACTTATAGCGCATAAAGTTCTTCTTTCGGTTGGTTACAATCCCTGCTTCAGCCAGTTCCCTCATGGTATCACAAGCCATTTCCGAATGGATCCCCAGGTCCTTGACCCCCGATCCCAAGAACACCTTGGCTACGGCGTTGGGAATACTCCCTATCCCCAGCTGAATCGTCGAACCATCCTTTACGAATTCGGCGCAGTAACGGCCGATGGTCATCTCTTCCTCATTTATTGCTCCATTAGGGAGGCAGGCCAGATCCTGGTCTTGCTCCACTATGGCATCGACCTCAGAGATATGAATGTAGTTTNNCATTTCACCGCGACTGCGGGGAACCTTGTTGTTGACCTGAACCAGGACCAGGGCCTTCTCATCACCCTCGCTGCGCCGCCGGGCCACGTTCTTGGCAATCGGCAGGGTGCCGTCCGCTCCCAGTCCCAGACAGAAATATCCATGCTTGTCCATCGGAGTCACCAAAAGCATAGCTACATCCATGGGGCGTATGCGGGGATCGGTATAGACCTTCGGTCCTTCCCAGAATCTGACCGGTGTCAAGGTAAAGTCCCCTGATTGAACCTTATCCCGGCTGGCGGTCGGGTATCCACAATCTATCTTTATGTTGGAGTCGCGGTTCTGGTTTCTCCACTTTATCTGGGGATACAGATCGACTATGACATTGATAGTAATATCTTCTGCTTCATTTTCCCTGGCAACAAGAGCGTCCACGAGGGCAATCGGTACTGGGACGGCGATGCCTGCCCATACCTCCGATCCGTTTTTGACCATCCGGGCTGCTTCCTGGGGGGTTTTCAATTTACGGTTGTAGACTTCTTTCCAATCCACTCTGCTCACTCCTGACGCGTAATTGAAGTAAAGGCAAAATATGACAAGATACTACAAATACTTCCTGCATAGTAGGTTATCATGCATATCCAGAAATGTAAACGCTTTATGGACCGGAATGCGTCAAGGAATTTCGGAGGTATTTCGGGGACACCATACGAAATNNGGGGACACCATACTAAATTATTCTAGCGTGCCAGAATAATTTAGTATGGTGTCCCCGAAATAAGTGTAGTATGGGTTCCTGAAATGCCTCCAGGTTCTAGACAGGCGGCTGGGGTGTAATCAAACCTTTAAGGCCGGCTGATAAGTATGGGGGTTAGTTTTTGGGGTATGCTATCCTTTAGAAATGCTTGATCGAGCATTTCCCGTAACGCTGAGAAGGGGGTGAATGAATGAAAAGCAATATAAAATGCGAGGTGCTTAACTGCCACTTCAATGCTCGAGGCATCTGTGAAGCCGACGGTATCGAGGTAAAGCCCCAGGGCTATGACAGTGCTACTTCCAGCCTGGGGACCTTCTGTGAGACCTTTATACCAAAAGAGGATGATTATCTAACATAATGGCCTAACAGATAACGCTGTGGTAAGCCTGCCACAGCGTTATCTCTTCACATCATTTACGTCAATAACCTACTACTGCCATTTACTTTGCCGCATTATGACAATTTGCTTAAAAGGTTGGCCATCTCAATCGCTGTCACTGCGGCATCGAACCCCTTGTTTCCGCTTTTGGTCCCGGCCCTTTCAATGGCCTGCTCAATGGTATCAGCGGTAATCACCCCAAAAATCACGGGTTTCCCGGTGTTTAATCCCACCTGGGCTATTCCTTTGGTCACTTCCGCCGATACATATTCAAAATGGGGAGTCGCTCCCCGAATAACCGCACCCAGACAGATCACGGCGTCATATTCCTTCTGGGTCATTTTCTGTGCCACCAGGGGCATCTCAAAGGCGCCTGGCACCCAGGCAATCTCGATATCGTCGGGGCTTACCCCATGGCGGGTGAGAGCATCCATGGCCCCTCCCAGGAGTTTTTGGGTAATAAACTCATTAAACCTGCTGACCACCAACCCAAACTTTAAACCTTCGCCCAGAAGCTGACCCTCATAAATTTTTGCCACTAACTGTTCCCTCCTAGATAATAAATTTTCTATGGGTACATTCGGTCTTACTGCCAATCAGTTAATACTCGCCAGAAGGTGCCCCATTTTCTCCTTCTTGGTTCTAAGATAACGCTCGTTTTCCCGGAGTGGGGGTATTTCGATCGAAACCCGTTCCACCACCTGAAGACCATAACCTTCAACCCCTTTTATCTTCCGGGGGTTATTGGTCATCAGTCTCATCTTCCTTACTCCCAGGTCAACCAGGATCTGAGCCCCGATTCCATAATCACGCAGATCGGCCGGGAAGCCCAGTTCTATGTTGGCCTCGACCGTATCCCGGCCTTTATCCTGCAGTTCATAGGCCCGTATCTTGTTCGCCAGTCCGATGCCCCGGCCCTCCTGCCGCATGTACAGCACTACGCCCTGGCCTTCTTTTTCAATCATGCTCATCGCCGTGGTCAGCTGGTCTCCACAGTCGCAACGCAGAGACCCGAAAACATCACCGGTAAGACATTCAGAATGAACCCGAACCAAGACACTGTCGGTTTCCTTAATCTCTCCCTTCACCATGGCAATATGCTCTTTACCATCCAGGAGTGACTTGTAGGCAATAGCAGTGAAATCTCCAAACCGGGTGGGGAGTTTAACCTCGGCGGCCCGCTGAACCAGTTTTTCATGCTGACGGCGGTACTGAATCAGATCAGCGATAGTAATTATTTTCAGGTCATGATGAGCAGCAAATTCCATTAACTCAGGTACTCGGGCCATGGTTCCGTCATCATTCATGATCTCACAGATTACCCCGGCGGGATAGAGTCCGGCCAGCTTGGCCAGGTCCACCGATGCTTCTGTATGGCCGGCGCGCCGCAGAACTCCCCCCTCTTTATAGCGCAAGGGGAAAATATGCCCTGGTCGCCGAAAATCCGCGGGCTTGGCCTGGGGATCCAGTAAGGCTTCCACTGTCTTGGCTCTTTCGTGAGCCGAGATTCCGGTGCCGGTGCTATGGTGATCAACCGATACGGTAAAGGCGGTTTCATGATTGTCAGTATTGTGGGCTACCATCTGGGTTATCTCCAACTCGTCCAGTCGCTCCCCGATTATGGGCATACAAACCAAACCCCGGGCATAGGTTACCATGAAATTAATGGCCTGGGGAGTAGCCTTTTCGGCCGCTATAATCAGATCTCCCTCGTTCTCCCGGTCCTCGTCGTCTACCACAATCACCATTTTGCCTTGCTTGAAATCTTCAATAGCCTCTGATATTGAATTGAACATGATATACCCCTCCTAAAATGGTATTTATTAGCCTATGAAGCCGTGTTCGTGCAAGAATGCGAGGTCCATTCCTTCTTTATTTGATGCAGAACCCTTACCCTTCATTAAGTGTTCTACATATTTACCAATGATATCAGTCTCCAGGTTAACCATATCTCCAGGTTTCTTCCACCCCAGGGTAGTCAACTTGGCGGTATGAGGAATAAGAGATACGGTAAAACTGTCCGCAAAGGTCTCTACCACAGTAAGGCTAATCCCGTCAACGGCCACTGAGCCCTTGGGCAACACATACTGCAACAGTTCCGGGGAACACCCGATGCGGGTTACCAGCGCAATATCAACGCGACGCTGCTCGATGATCCGACCGACACCATCAACATGGCCCAGGACCAGATGCCCTCCCATCCTGTCACCCAGGCGGAGCGCCCTCTCCAGATTAACTGTGTCACCGGAACGAAGCTTTTCCAAGTTGGTCTTCCGCAAGGTCTCCCACATTACATCAGCCGTAAACCGGTCGGTCTCAAAAGCCACCACCGTAAGACAGACCCCATTTACGGCAATGCTGTCTCCCAGTTTAACATCGGTCAGAACCTTACTGGCCGCAATATCAAGCTGACAGGATTGACTGCCTTTCCTGACCTCTCGAACCTTTCCCAGTTCCTCAACAATACCGGTAAAAATGATAACCACCTCGCTTATTTCAACCTGTCCAGACACATTCCCGGTCAAAGATAACCTTCCACCAGTATATCCTCGTCAAAGGTCCTGATAGTCACATTATGCAAATCAATGGTCTGGGACATACGCTCGATCCCCTGACCTCCTACCGGAGATACCGCTTTATCTCCACCGCAAATCCGGGGAGCGACGAACCAGTACACCTTGTCAACCAGCTTATGTTCCAGGGCGTAAGCATTGATCTGACTGCCCGCCTCCATCAGTACGCTGATTAGCCCCCTCTGGGCAACATCCCTCAGAACCTCTGCCAGTGGAACCCGCCCGGAACGATCCCTGATGATAACCACTTCAGCCCCCATATCCTGAAATTGCTTGATCCTTAAGGGATCTACACCGGAAAGACAGTAAACAATGGTTTCCTGCTGCCGGGCGGTCTGCAAAACCTGGGAGGTCGTCGGGGTCTCTAACCTGGCATCGATTATGAGACGAACCGGATCGCGGGTATCCTCCTGAGGAAGGCGGGTATTCAGACGGGGATCATCCTTTAATATGGTTCCTATTCCCACCATTACCGCGTCAAAGGTGTTTCTCAACTGGTGAACATACTCCCTTGATTTCTCGTTGGTTATCCAACGAGAATCACCGGTGTGAGTAGCAATTTTGCCATCCAGAGTCATGGCGGTCTTCAGAGCAACAAAAGGCAATCCCCGGGTTACGAATTTGAAAAAGAATTGATTCAAATCCCGGGCTTCCTGCTCCAGCAAGCCCACATTTACATCGATTCCGGCCTCTTTTAGCCTCTCGATTCCACGACCGGATACTAACGGATTGGGATCCAGAGTCGCTGCATAAACCTTGCTGATTCCCGATTTTATAATGGCCTCCGTACAGGGAGGAGTTTTGCCATGATGATTGCAGGGCTCCAAGGTTACATATAGAGTCGCGTTCCAGGCGTTTTCTCCCGCCGATTCCAGAGCAATAACCTCAGCATGCGGTTGTCCCGCCTTCTGATGGTAGCCCTCGCCAACGATTTCACCATCCTTGACCACTACCGCTCCCACCAAAGGATTGGGACTGGTTCGGCCAGTGGCCCGAGCTGCCAGTTCCAGGGCCCTTAACATAAATACTTGGTTACCGTCCATGATGCTCACCTACTGCCACAAATAAAAATAAGCCCCGATTTTCGGGGCTTTGGGATCGCCAATACGTATCAGGCCAAATTCACAAGAAAATGACATGAAAAAAATCCTTCTCCCATCCAGACTATACTGTCGGCCGCGGATTTTCACCGCGTCAACCTTTTACGGCTCGCAGGCTTTGGGCCGTGATATCCAGCCCTTACTGCCGGTAGGGAATCTCACCCTGCCCCGAAGATCTATTTATTTTACGTGCCCATAATAGCACAGGGAAAAACAAAATGCAAGACTGATTTTGCTATTACTTTTTGTCCTTTGCAATTTTCATGGTGAGACCGATACGCTTCTTTGCCACATCCACGGAAAGCACCTGCACATCCACCACATCTCCGACGCTGACCGCCTCTAAGGGATGCTTGATAAAGCGGTCGGTAATCTGGGAAATATGAACCAGACCATCCTGATGCACGCCGATA
>DCTH01000101.1:0-10112 GCA_002329495.1 Syntrophothermus sp. UBA1445
TTATATAAATATATTATATATAAAAAATACCTATTAGGAGATGCCAGGATGCTTGAAAACATAATACTGGGATGCTTGACATTTCGAGATATGAGTGGCTACGAGATTAAGAAAATGATGAGCTACAGCACCTCCTTCTTTTCCAATGTAAGTTACGGAGGGTTGTATCCAACCCTGAAGAAACTTGAGACCAACCAACTGGTGGAATCGCGGGAAGATATCCGTAAAGGACGTTATCAGAAAGTGTATTCATTAACCGACCAGGGACGCACTCAGTTTCTGGAATGGCTTGAAGCACCCTTGAAACCACTGTCAATCAAGTACGACATGCTGGTGCGCATATTTTTTGCTCACAACATCCCGCGCGAAAAATTGATATCCATTCTGGAAGAGCATCTGGAACAGATTCGTGACAACGGCGAACGTTTGTTAGAAATCAGTAAAGGAGTTGGTAAGACGTCAGATAAATACCAGGCCTACACTTTGCGTTATGGACTGGAATTCAATACATTCCTGACCAACTGGCACGAAAATTTATTGGCAGAGTTAAAACAAGAGGGGAGTGATGAAAATACAACGGCGGATGTGGACCGCTCATGAGTACGTCCGCAGCCGTAGCAGGCAACCAAGCTCAGCCGAGAACGGTTATAATACCATTAGGCTAAACTTCATTAAGGAGGTTTTAATGTGAAAACCAGAATAACCGAACTGTTTGGTATCAAGTATCCCATCATCTGCGGCGGCATGATGTGGCTCTGCAAGCCCAAACTCTGCGCCGCCATTTCTAATGCGGGCGGGCTCGGCAACATAACCGCCGGCAACTACAACACCGGCGAAGAATTGCGGGCTGCCTTGCGTGAAACCCGCCAATTGACCGATAAACCAATAGGTGTAAACATAACATTGCTTCCCTCAATCCGTATTAAGCCTGAAACCTATGACGATTATTTCAGGGTATGCTGTGAGGAAAAGGTTGAGGTTATCGAAGTATCGGGCAAACCCGCAGTTCAGTACATCGACATGGTACACGAGGCCGGCATTAAGATCATGCATAAGGTAGGGGCTGTCCGCCACGCCATCAACATTGAAAAGATCGGCTATGACGCGATCCTGGCAGCTGGCATCGAAGAAGGGGGCCATCCCTTAAATGACGATGTTACTACCATGGTCCTCACTCCCCGGATTGCCGAATCGGTAAAGATCCCGNNTTAATCACCACCGGGGGTATCGCCGATGGCCGGACCATGGCGGCGGCGCTTGCTTTGGGTGCGGATGGGGTTATGATGGCCACCCGTTTCATCGCTACCAAGGAATGTGAGGTCCATCCCAACATCTACGATGAAATGATTAAACGTCAGGAGCAGGATACCACCCTCATCTGCAAGAGCATCGGCTTGCAAGGCCGTGCCCTCAAAAACGGACTGGTCAAAGAGATCCTGGCGATTGAGGAGCGGAATGGGGGCCCTGAAGAAATCCTTCCTCTTATGTCCGGCCATCGCTCAAATGCTGCATGGCAGAATGGCGATGTTGACGGCGCAGCTCTTATGGTGGGGCAGTCTATCGGTTTGGTCAAGGATGTAGTATCCTGCCAGGAACTGCTCGATCGCATGGTTGCAGAAGCTGAGGAAATCCTGCGTCGTAGTCTGGCCCTCTTCTAGTATTTGACGCCAAGAAGCACCTGACCATAGTGAAAAAGATACAGGAGGTTAAGTTAAATGGGAGACTATAAACACTTGCTGGTAGGTAAGGAAGGGAGAATTGCCACCCTGACTATCAATCGCGCCGAGAAGTTTAATACCTTAGGCCCCAGCGTATGGGAAGAAATCTTACAGGCAGCCCAGGAAATCGTAAAAATGGAGGACCTGGGTGCGGTCGTTATCAGCGCTAAAGGTGAGCACTTTTCAGCCGGGATTGATCTCAATGAACTGAACACATTTGATTCCGAACTAGTCCTCAATACTGTGGCCTGGTCACAGTCGGTCTATACTGTTTGGGAGGAGTTTCCGGTTCCAGTGGTAGCCGCTATCCAGGGACTCTGCTACGGTTCCGCAATGGAATTTATCCTCGCCTGTGACATCCGCGTAGCCGCTACCAATGCCCGTTTCGCCATTCCCGAGGTTCGCTTCGGTCTAGCTCCCGACATGGGTGGAACCACTCGTTTGACCAAGCTGGTGGGCGCAGGTCAGGCAAAACGTATGATCATGTGCTGCGACGAGATTGATACCGCCGAAGCCAAGGCCATTGGCCTAGTTGAGATCGTAACCGAACCTGAAGATCTGTTGAAAACCGCGATGAAGTATGCCAACAAAATGGCCAATCTTCCCCCGGTAGCCATTAAGATGGCCAAGAAAGGCATAAACCTGGCTGTGGAGAGCAGCGTCCGCGCCGGGCTCCTTTTTGAACAGGCCCAGACCACGTACTGCTGTGGCACCGAGGACCAGAAAGAAGCTATTGCCGCCTTCTTTGAGAAGAGAAAACCGGTTTTCAAAGGCCGGTAATTATGAAGAAAACTGCATAAAAGCACTACCCGAGGCCCGGTCTCAATCGGTTCCCTCGGGTAGTGTAATTTTTCGGGCTCCATTTTAACGCGCCGCAATGGCCGAACTTGCAGCTATAAAGCCTATTCAACTTCCACGCTGGCTTCTGGATTAAAGGGGTTGGTTCGTACTGCCAGAGAAAAGAGGTATGGGGTGTTTTCTTTAATGTGAGATAGATGACTAATCCATTGTTCTGTTAACAGTAAATATATTCTTCTGACGTCATCGCTCAGATGGGCCAAGTCTTTGGGCTTCAAGTTTTGTAAATCCTCTCGCAGCCGAATTTCTTCAAACAAATGATAGATGGCCAGCAGTAACTGGGAAAAATGCTCACTTTCCATGAGGTTGTTGTTTTCCATCAAGCGCAGCAGGTATTCTCGTCTGGAGATCAATAAGTCCCTAAGTTCCAGTAAATTGGTGGCGTTGATCTGTAATTTAACAACACTTTGGTTTAGCTTGTTCTTAAAACGTACGAAATCAGCATCAGACCAGGTTTGATTCAGGTCATAATCCTGGACTGCTATCATCGCATCCGAATTATTCTGAGCTAAAGTCTTGACCAGATCTGTCCCCACCTCATTAAAAAAAGCCCCGGTGATCATGTGCAGCCTTTCCAACCGCGCTTTTTCTTCCCGGCGTCCCATTAGCTTTTCAAAGATTGTGGCGACCAAAAAAACCTCAATCGGTAAAAAAGCCAAATCAGCTATGAGATGGTGGCTCATAAATTCAATATCGTGAAAAAGGAAATAGGCTAAGAGATAAATGGCCAAGGACATTAAGCCGAACGCGAATGCCATTTTCGCCAACCATTTTGAATTGCTGTTGGTTGCCATCTTGTTTCCTTTCAAGTGCGAGAGCACTATATTCTAAGAAATCACTTCTCAAAATTGGATTCGGCAAAGGCCCAGTTTACAAGGTTCCAGAACTGCTCTACATAAGCAGGCCTGGCGTTACGGTAGTCAATATAATAGGCATGTTCCCATACATCACAGGTCAACAACGGGATTTTCCCATCAGTTATGGGAGTGCCTGCATTGCTTGTACTAACAATATCGAGACTCCCATCGGCGTTTTTAACCAACCAGGTCCAGCCGGAACCAAACGTAGCTATAGCTACGGCTGTGAATTTCTCCTTAAAGGCCGCAAATGAACCAAAATACTTGTCAATCGCTTCAGCCAGCTTTCCGGTTGGTTCCCCACCCCCGTTAGGTTTTAGGGAATTCCAATAGAAATTGTGGTTGAAGACCTGCGCGGCATTGTTAAATATGCCGCCCGATGACTGCTTAATAATGTCAGTGAGTTCCATATTCTCATAATTGGTTCCAGCAATCAGTTTATTAAGGTTGGTTACGTAGGCTTGATGGTGCTTCCCGTAATGATAGTCAATCGTTTCTGCTGAGATTACGGGGCTAAGAGCATCTCTTGAGTAGGGTAATTCTGGCAACTTGTGTTCCAATGTACTCACCTCTCTTGTATTATTCAACACCTCGCCAACTGTGGTGGGGTTTATCCGAGGGAAATTCTGATCCGTTCCCTCGGATAATGTAAGTGTGCGCTTTTATATGATAGTTATTGCGTTAGGCGACAGAATTAATACGTTTCCGCAAATACTTCAAAATGCGCTTGCGGATGTATGCAGGCCGGGCATACTTGGGGTGCTTCGGGCCCTTCATGAACGTAACCACAGTTGCCGCACTTCCATGCTATGCTGGTATCCTTTTTGAATACCTGGCCGTTTTCAATATTGGCCGCCAGTTTTTTAAACCTGGTATCGTGCCGTTTCTCAGCTAGAGCGATCATCTTAAAAGCGGCTGCAATCTGCGGAAAACCTTCCTCCTCTGCAACTTTAGCGAATTCGGGATAGAGATCGTTCCACTCTTCGTATTCGCCGGCAGCGGCCGCCTTCAGATTGTCCACTGTGGTTCCCTGGGCAACCGGGAACTCGGCAGTAATATCGATAACAGCCGGTAATTCTCCCCCCAGGCCTTCCAGCAAAAATTTGTAGAAACGTTTAGCGTGTTCTTTCTCATTGTCAGCAGTTTCGATAAATATATTCCTAATCTGCTTGTAGCCTTCTTTATCGGCGACAGAAGCATAATAGGTATAACGGTTACGTGCCTGAGATTCTCCGGCAAACGCCTTCATCAGATTAACCGCCGTATTGGTGCCTTTTAAACTTTGCATATTGAATAATTCCTCCTTATTGTTTTGTATCTTTTCGCCTGCAATGTCCCAAATGATAACAATCCGGGGACATCTGTGCCACATGTTGAACTGACATTAGGTGACCTTTGTAGCCGGTTTCGCCCCCTTTCAGTGTGGTGTTACCGATAATTGTAACTGGCAGTAAGAAATATAACAATACTTTTTATTACCTATTAATAAAATTATTGTATAAGCTCTACGCCAAAGTCAGCTGCTATGTCATGTCGTGTTACCGTATGCCGGTATGGAAATCGGCAGTTGGGAACAAATTACTGTTGGTGATATAAACAGCCAGCTAAGCTATAGGAATTGGCCAGGGATAACATAACCTTAAAAGACACAGGGATTTTCCGCGAAACGGAAAAGCCCTGAATTTATTTTGCCTTAACATACGAACTGGAGCTTTTAGGGATTTTCTTTTAGCTCGATCCACGTCGCCAGGGCCCGAGCATATAACTGGCCGGTTTCCGAGAATACCGCTGTTCCAGCGTACAATTTGCGGCCTTCCTCACCGACCTTCCAGCCCACCACGATGCAGGGATCGTCTGCTTTCATCCTCTGAATGATTTCAACTGCCAGCTTGCCCAGGACAATAACCCGTGTCCTTTCCGCGAATACTGCCCAGGCTCCCGGGCAGTCCAGTGCTGCGCATATTATCTCATTCCTGNNCTGGTCGTCAGTCAAAGAAGAATCAGGGATCCACGGGGCTGCCACATAGTTCCGGCCTGCTACCGGACCGGCAAATATCCTCAGTCCATCGCATTCTCCCCGATGGGGTCCACATACAAAGCAGGTGGGGAAGGCGTGTTTTTCAAAGATTTCCGAACCGGCTGTCGTGACTTTGGCCTCTTCCATGGTCGGCGGCTCGGGAACTTTAATCTCAACCGCCTTGGCAACTCCTTTGGCTACCACGGTATCCCCGTGTGATAGTATGAACTGGCCGTTCTCCCGTCTTATCGTTAATGGCACTTCCAAAGGGGGCGGGATTAGCAGGGTCACTTCGGCAGGATAGCCCACAAAATTGGCCAGCATACCGCAGGTATAACCTCCGTTCCCGGAAGTAGGGGGGCCACAGAACCGGCGATCGATGATGATGTGTTCGTTCATATTTCCTCCAGATACGTTATTTGCTTAGGAAGAGATATTCTACTAATTGTAACCCGGTCCTGCTCCGCAATGCAAAAGAACGGGCCCAAATGGCATTTCACGTCGTCTCAGAACCAAAGTTCAATGCTGTTAATTTTATAATTGCAGAGGTTATGCGTCGACTGGTGTAGAAATATGATGTTATTTGAAGGATGTTTGGCGGGGAGTATTTGCAGGTGGAAAAGGAGTTTCGCGGTTAAACCAACTCTAACTACCCTAAATTTGTTAAAATTAAGACTAAGATGACTACTGTCCGCTGAAAAACAAAGTGTTAGGAGGCTTACCAAATTGTCATTTTTGCTTAATCCCAAAAAATATGATCAGGAATGGCCTGATCAAAAGACCAAAGACATCATGTTAAAGACCATTGAGTTCTTTGAGAGAAAGGGTTTAAAGAGTATCAAGGAGGACGATCAGGCTCTCCGCTGGTACGATGATTTCGTCCGCTTTATTAAAGAAAACGAAATATTTTGTACCCTCTTGACCCCGAGCGGTTACGGGGGCCCTGACTCCCGCTTTGATCTGTCGCGGGTTTGTCAGTATAACGAGATCCTGGGATTCTATGGCAACCAGTATCAATATGCCTACCAGGTAAGTATCCTGGGAGTCGGTCCGGTATGGATGGGTGACAACGAAGGACTCAAGCATAAACTAGCCAGACTCTTGAAAGAGGGTGGCCTGTTTGCCTTCGGTCTTTCGGAGAAGGAACATGGAGCCGACCTGTATTCAAACGAAATGAAGCTCTACCCACAGGGGGATGGAACCTACAAGGCGGATGGCAGTAAGTATTACATCGGAAATGGCAACGTAGCGTCGCTGGTATCGGTTCATGGCCGCTATGCAGACACTAATGAACATGTTTTCTTTGCTGTGGACAGCCAACACCACAACTATAAACTGGTCAAGAAAATCAATACCCCCGGAGTTCGCAACGCTTACGTGGCTGAATTCGAACTGGTTGACTACCCTATCACCAAAGAAGACATCATGTCCAGCGGTCAACTGGCGTGGGATTCTTCACTGTCTTCAGTCAACATCGGTAAGTTCCAGTTGGGATTCTGTTCGGTCGGCATTTGTACTCATGCGTTTTATGAGGCGATTACTCATGCCTCCAACCGTATTCTGTACGGTAAACCGGTGACGAACTTCCCCCACATCAAAACTTTCTTTGTTGAGTCTTATGCACGTCTCCATGCGATGAAGCTTTATGCATTGCGGAGTCTGGACTACTTCCGCGCTGCCTCCAACGAGGATCGGCGTTATCTTCTGTTTAACCCCATCCAGAAAATGAAGGTTACCAGAGAAGGCATGAAGGTGATCGACATGCTGCTTGATGCCATAACCGCCAAAGGGTTCGAGCAGGATACCTACTTTGAAGCAGCGACCCGGGAAGTTGGTATGATTCCGCGGCTGGAAGGAACCGTCCATGTCAATATCAATCTGGTTATCAAGTTCCTCCAGAATTACTTCTTCAACCCGGTAGACTATCCAGTCATTCCTAAGCGGGATGAACCGGGCGATGACACCTATGTATTCCAGCAGTATACCGGAGGTCTGGCCAAGGTGCGCTTCCCTGACTACCGTCTGGCCTATGAAGGC
Source organism: Syntrophothermus sp. UBA1445 (assembly GCA_002329495.1). Taxonomy (GTDB): domain Bacteria; phylum Bacillota; class Syntrophomonadia; order Syntrophomonadales; family DTU052; genus DTU052. Next base: position 7,488 of record DCTH01000101.1, read on the forward strand.
GTAGACCTTCCCAATGTCAAGGTTTTCAGAAGTCAGATCGAGTTATTCAAAGACTTGATGAGCAAAGCCATGCCCACCCCTGAACAGGCCAAACGGGTTGATTACATGCTGGCCATGGGCGAGATGTTTACTCTGATCGTCTATGCTCAGTTGGTGTTGGAAAACTGCAAGATCTATAAAATTAATGATGATCTGGTTGACCAGATGTTCAACTTTATGGTCCGTGATTTTGCAGGTTTCGCTTTGAACCAGCTGACCAACTTCGATAATTCCGCTGACCAGAAAGAGTATCTACGGAAGATAATACTGACCGAACCCAGCATTGATCCGGCCCGGGAAATGAGGCTGTGGAATGAACAGGTCTCGGTTCTCGACGGTGCGTATGAAATGAATCCGTAGTTGCGGAATACCCAATCGACCGTGGGGGTTAACACTTACCTCGGCAATGGGAAAATTAAAGAAGTCGACATTCAGTAAAGAGATAGAGCCATCGGGATGCCCGATGGCTCTTGGTTGTGGGGGCACCAATATAATCGTACAGGTAATCCTCGATTGGTGTAGAATTAAACTATTATTAATCTGAAGTATATTTGATCGGAGATGATAGGGATGTGGAAAGAATTTCGCGACTTTGCCATGAAGGGAAATGTCATGGATCTCGCAATAGGCATTATAATCGGGGCCGCATTCGGTAAAATCGTTACCTCGTTTGTGAACGATGTTTTAATGCCGCCCATCGGACTGCTGCTGGGAAAAGTTGATTTCTCCAACCTGTATATCGACCTGTCAGGTCAGCATTACACATCTTTGAAGGCGGCTACGGAAGCGGGTGCCCCACTAGTAAAATATGGTTTGTTCCTTAATAATGTAATCGATTTCCTGATAGTAGCTTTCGTTATATTTATCCTGGTCAAGCAGATTAACCGGTTTAAGAAGAAAGAAACAGTTGCTGAGCCGGAACCTACGACCAAAGAATGCCCGTTTTGCCTGTCAAAGGTGGCGATTAAAGCTACCCGTTGTCCCCATTGCACATCTGAACTATAAAATCTCTTAAGTAGTTCATAGCGGAATAATAAATAGCAGGGAGCCATCGAATTAACCGGTGGCTCTTTTCGCTAGGTGGGGACGGTTCTTTACTTGCGCGACGTGTCGCGCAAGTAAAGAACCGTCCCCACTTGCCCCTGGTTAAGTTGCATCATTCCTTGACCCGCAGGGAATTCTAATTCCATCACAGTAGGGAAAGGAAGATGATCCTGCTTCAATATCCGTTGGGGTTGCTGACACTGCTGGCAGTCTCCATACTTATCTACTTTGGGGTTGGACACCGGGTTCTGGACCGCTTGAGGCTGAGCGACCGTGCGGCATTGGGGGTAATAGCCGCCATAATAGTTGGCAGTTTTATTGATATACCTGTGACCAGTCGCCTTAACATCAACCTGGGGGGAGTAATCCCCATCATTCTGGCCATCTATGTATTGGCCGGAGCCGGCAAGGCCTATGAATGGATTCGGGCTATTGTCGCCGCCGGCGTAACTGCGGCCTTACTGTTCCTGATCAGCCGGGTTCTGGGCGCTGAGCCGGAGCAGATGTTCATTGACCCGATGTACATCTACCCACTGGTAGCCGGAACTGCCGGTTACATCGCCGGGCGTTCCCGCCGCGGGGCCTTTTTCGCCGCCGTTATGGGGGTATTTGCCCTTGATGTCGGGCATTTCATCTGGCTGATGCGCACCGGCAATCCCGGAGTGGTCAACCTCGGTGGAGGTGGGGCCTTTGATGCTCTGGTCCTCTCCGGAATCCTGGCAGTGTTACTGGCAGAAGGTGTCGGGGAGATCCTGGAACGGGTCCAGGGCGGTCCGGCCGTAGAAGGAAGGCCTGACGAACTGGTCAAGAACCTGCGTGAACCGCAGCCGGAGCCAGCCCGCAAGCCAGTACCCGAAAGTGATACAGAAAGGAATGAGGACGATGTTTAGAAAACTTGTTATTCTTTCTGTTATGCTGGCGGTGATGTTGAGCCTGGGAACTGGTATGGCCCTGGGGGCTTTTGAACACGAAAGATCCGATGGAGGTTACTACACCCTGGTGGATGAAGATGGAAAAGTCCTTACCAAGACCGCTTTGCCGGTTTATAAGGATGATGAGTTCATCACTCCTGACAACCGCCGGTTCAAGGTGGCCAAGATTGAAGGAGACACCTGCCGTTGTACCCTGGTAGGGGAGGAAAAGATGCCGGAGGTAAAGGTGTCTGCTCCCAAGACCTCCGGGATTCTGGGCCTGACTCCCGTAGTGGCCAAAAACCGGGGCACTATCGGTATTTACTCGACCCACAGTGACGAGTCATACGTCCCATCTGATGGCACGGACAGCATAAACGGACGGGGAGGAATCTACCAGGTGGGAGAAAAACTCCGCGATCGCTTATCGGCCATGGGAATAAATGCAATCCTGGACAAGACCAGTCATAACCCCCATGATGTTAACGCCTATAACCGCTCCCGCCGCACAGCCACCAAACTACTGAAGCAGGGGGCGGTGGGATTGATAGATGTTCACCGGGATGCCGTACCAGCGGATGTGTATGCTGCTAAGGTTGATAATGAAAAAGTGACCAAGGTTAAGCTGGTG
>DCTH01000101.1:10128-20649 GCA_002329495.1 Syntrophothermus sp. UBA1445
GATCAAAGCTCACCTGGACAAGGAACACCCGGGACTGTCCGCCGGGATATTCATGGGCAAGGGCAGCTATAACCAGGACCTGTCTCCCCGCGCCATACTGGTGGAGGTGGGCTCACACACCAACAGCAAAGAGCAGGCCAAAAACGGGATCGAACTCTTTGCTCAAGCGGTCCCGGATGTCTTTGGTGTTGAGGGTGAAGACCAGGGTAAAAAGGACGCCACCCCTCTGGTCAACGTTGCGGCCTCAGGCAACCAGCGCAGTGACTGGACCGCAGTCATTTGGATTCTGCTGGGTGTCGCCGTGATTTACGGTGCCTATATCGCCATCAACCGCAAGAAGACGAAGTAGGACTCTGTTGAATTTTGATGAGTCAAATCAGCCGGTTTCAATCATCAAGGTTGAAGCCGGCTATCATTGCTCAGCGTAAAATCCAAAGACAAGTTTGAGGCATAAATAATGAAAATCATTTATCACTGCTTTGGAGGCTCACACTCTTCGGTCACAGCCGCCGCTATTCACCTTGGTCTTTTACCAACCAGTCGCCCTCCTACTGCCCAGGAATTTATGGCCCTGCCGTATTTTGATAAAACCCCGGGTGATGTGTACGGGGTGGTCCGGTTTATGGGAAAGACCAGCGAGGGTGATGAGGTTTATGCCCTGGGCAAAAAGAATCTGGGGGGGAGGCTAAACCAGGTTTTGTTGGGTTTGGCTGAACTGATGGGGGTTGATGACCAGGTGGTTGTCGTGAACACCATGCCTTATGTAAACATCATCATGATGATAGGGGGATTTCTCTCTCGGCGACTGGGTATCATATTTCCAGGCCGGCCGATCCTTATCTGGGGTACGCGCCTGGCATTTCCCGGTCTGGTTGGCCTGGTAAGGACCATCAAAACCAAGATGATATAGGGGGGATGAGGCTTGATAATTGTGTTGGCCGGGACCACCGCTGTACACCATACCCTGGTGGCAGCCCACCTGTATCTTAATACCATAACTGAGCCTGATTTTGGAAGGCTGGAATACTACTGTGACATGTCCTTTGACTACAGTGGCTACCCTTTATATATAGGTAGAGATATTAACGGGCATCAGGTCTATACCCTGGGACTGGGGCGTCTGATTGAAGTGGGGTGCCGGGCAATCCACGATTTCAAACAGATCATGGCCATTGATTCCTCCCGGTTGCTGGTGAAGGAGGTTCGCATCCCCAGTGAACTCGATATCTGGGCGGCATCCAAAGCCAGCCGGATTCCGCTGGGAGTGGGGAGCATTATCAACCGCCTGATCTCCGATCATATCATAGCCCGGGAATTCCCATTTATTAAGATGGAGACTGCCCGGCTGCACGAACAGGTTGCCTCTCTCCAGGGTGATGGTGCCCGGCAAATGGCCGGCTGAACGATAGTCTGCAGCGTAACCATTGCCGCCAACGCTTGACCCACCCGAAGTTTTGCAGGATAATGGTGGATATCCTGATTTACGGGAGGGTTGACCTTGGCCAAAAAAGGTGCCATAGTTGCCGGGGTGATTCCGGGCAGCATCGGAGATGAGATAGGCATTGAGCCGGGAGACCGGATCGTATCGATAAATGGTCAACCCGTTGATGATATTCTGGACTATCGCTACCTGGCGGATGATCAATACCTGGAGGTTCAGGTCAGCAAGACCAACGGGGAAGTCTGGGTCCTGGAGATTGAAAAGGATTATGAAGAGAGCCTGGGCCTTGATTTTGACGCGGTGGTGTTCGACCGCATCCGGCCCTGTGTCAACAAGTGTCTGTTCTGTTTTGTGGATCAACTGCCTCCGGGCATGAGGAAGTCACTGTATGTGAAGGATGACGACTACCGGTTGTCGTTTCTTTACGGGAACTTCATCAGCCTGACCAACCTCACCCGGCGGGACTGGGACAAGATCCTGGGGATGAGGCTGAGTCCGCTGTATGTATCAGTACATGCCACCGATCCTGATATACGCGCCCGGGTCTTCGGTTCCAGCAGGGCCCGCAGCGTGATGCGAGACCTTATGCGTTTCAAGGACCATAACATTGAGGTCCATGCGCAGGTGGTCCTTTGCCCGGGTATCAATGACGGGGAGGTTCTCCAGCAGACGATCAGGGATCTCCGGTCCCTGTGGCCATCAGTCAGGAGTGTGGGGATTGTCCCGGTGGGGATCACCGGATTCCGTGATAACCTGCCCCAGCTCTCACCGGTCACCAGGGAACAAGCCCGGGCCCTGATAGGGCAGGTCGATCGGTGGCAGGCCGAATATCGGCAGGAACTGGGGGTCGGTCTGGTTTACCTGGCGGATGAGTTCTATATTAAGGCCGGGGAGGAGTTGCCAGACCCCGAGTATTATGACGGCTACCCGCAGATCGAAAACGGGATCGGGCTTACGGCCGATTTCCTGGAGGAGCTGTCAGAGATCCTCTCCGGGCTTAAGATAACCGCAACCCCGGATGGACCCATTTATGTCATCTGCGGTCGTTCGGCCGAACCCATGTTTAAGACCGTGGCCCGGATGCTAAACCCGGCAGGGATTGACCTGCGGATTATCCCGGTGACCAACCGCTATTTCGGGGGTGAGGTAACCGTGACCGGTCTTCTGACCGGGCACGACATAGTCATGGCCCTCGGCAGACAGTATGCTGGAGAGAGGGTGCTCTTGCCCAAGACCTTACTGCGCGATGACGGGGTAGTGCTGCTTGATGATATGACCGTGTCGCAACTGGCAGCAGCATCTGGAGCCAGGGTCGAGGTGGTTGAACCAAACCCCGGTGACCTGTTGGATGCTATACTTAGCGGCCCTTCGCGGACGCCGCCCAAAGGAGAGTAAAAATGTCCAAACCGGTAGTGGCCCTAGTCGGCCGTCCCAATGTTGGCAAGTCTACCCTTTTTAACCGGCTGGCAGGAATGAGAAAGGCGATTGTCGAAGATATCCCCGGTATAACCCGTGACCGAATCTATGAGCAGTCGGAATGGGAAGGCCGGGAGTTCATAATTATTGATACCGGCGGCCTCATTACTGGCGACCAGGACCTGCTGTCAGGAGAAGTGCGGCGGCAGGTGGAGGTGGCCATCGATGAGGCAGATGTGATCATTATGGTGGTTGATGCCCGGGAAGGGTTGGTCCAGGAAGACGAGGAGATTGCCGCCATACTCAGAAAGAGCGGCAAGCCCATTGTCCTGGCGGCCAACAAGGTTGAGGATTTCCGCAACCAGGCGCAGTTTTATGAGTTCTTTTCTCTGGGGTTATCGGAACCTATTCCTATATCTGCAGTTCACGGGCTGAATACCAATGACCTTCTGGATGAAGTGGTGGCCAATTTTCCGGACCCGGAGGAGACTCCGGAGGAAGGGTTGAAGACCCGGGTTGCCGTGGTTGGCCGTCCCAATGTCGGCAAATCCTCACTGGTCAATGCCATACTGGGTGAAGAACGGGTCATTGTCAGCGATATTCCGGGTACCACCCGGGATGCCATTGATACCCCCTTCGAATACGGGGGAAATCAGTATATCCTGGTGGATACGGCAGGGATCCGCAGGAAGACCAGGATCTCGGTATCGACCGAGAGGTACAGTGTGATACGTGCCTTCAAGGCCGCCGAGCGCGCTGATGTGGTACTGATAGTGATCGATGCTACCGAAGGGGTCACGGAACAGGATCAGCGGATTGCAGGTTTCGTTCATGAACAGGGCCGGGCTTCAGTGATTGTGGTCAACAAGTGGGACCTGGTCACCAAGGATGGCAAGAGCATGACTGCCTATGATAAAGATATACGGGAAGAGCTGAAGTTCATGGCGTACGCTCCCATCCTGTACGTTTCGGCTCTGACCGGAAAACGGGTCCCCAAGATCCTGGAACTGGTAGACTTTGTTGCCGACCAGCACTACCGCAAGGTGCAGACTTCAGAATTAAACCGCCTGATCAACGAAGCATTGTTGCTTAATCCCCCACCAGGGGCAGGCAAGAAAAAACTAAAGGTTTATTACGCCACGCAGGTCAAGACTGGACCTCCAACCTTCGTTTTATTTGTAAATGACGTTGAGTTGATGCATTTTTCTTATCTCAGGTACCTGGAGAATAACTTCCGGCAGGCCTTTGGATTTGAAGGGTCGCCGATCAGGTTTGTACTGCGCCGGCGGGAGTCCAAGGAGTGATACAATGAAAGAGTTCTTGCTGGTGACCCTCTGTTACCTGATCGGTTCAATACCTTTTTCTTACATAATCAGTCGGCAGTTTGGCAAGGTGGATATCAGAAAACGGGGCAGCGGGAATGTTGGCGCTACCAATGTACTGCGGTCAGTGGGACTGCCGCTGGCACTACTCGCGGCCGTGGGTGACATCCTGAAAGGCGTTGCTGCTGCCTGGTTGGCCACAGCCATGGGTGGGGGGATCCTCCTCATCCTCTGCCCTTTAGCAGCAGTAATTGGGNNCTACATCAGCGGGGGCCCTGCTCGTCCTGGTTCCGTATGCCATACTGTACCTCTTTTTTGCCTTTGTCGCAGTCATTGTTATTTTTCGCATGGTATCCCTCGGTTCGCTGACTGCAGCTCTGATAATTCCTTTTTTGACCATTTTCCTTTATCCCCAGGACCGATTTATAATCATCCTCACTTTCCTCCTGGCAGTCCTGGTGATCTACCGCCACAAGGACAACATAAAGCGGCTGATAAACGGAACCGAACCCCGAATCGGGGAGCGGGTCTAAAATGAAAAAGGTAACCGTCCTGGGGGCGGGCAGCTGGGGAACTGCCTTGGCGGTTCTGCTGCAGAAGCGTGGTCACGAGGTCACCATGTGGGGCAGGATCGAGGATGGGATTCTTGATGTTGCCCGCGACCGGATTAATCCCCGTTATCTCCCGGGGGTAACCATTCCGGACGAACTTCACGTCACCGCTGATCTGGATTATGCCTTGAACCGACCGGAAATACTGGTCCTGTCGATACCCTCCCAGGCTCTGCGCTCGGTCCTGCAACAGATTGGAGGACGGATCGGGCACGAGGTAGTGATAGTAAACACCGCCAAGGGATTGGAAGCCGGGTCTCACCTTCGGATGAGTGAGGTTGTGTATGAGATCTGGGGCCCCGACATTCTCAAACGGTATGCCGTACTCTCTGGTCCCAGTCATGCTGAGGAGGTAGGAAGGGGAATCCCGACGGCTGTGGTGGCCGCTTCCTCAAATCTGCCTACTGCCGAACTGGTGCAAGATGTTTTCATGTACCGCTGTTTTCGGGTTTATACCAGTCAGGACGTGATTGGGGTGGAGATGGGCGGTTCACTGAAGAATATTATCGCCCTGGCCACCGGCATCAGTGAAGGACTGGGTTTTGGCGACAATACCAAGGCAGCCCTTCTGACCCGGGGGCTGGTGGAAATAATTCGCATGGGGGTGCAGGTGGGAGCCCAGGCCAAGACCTTTGCCGGTCTGAGCGGCATTGGTGATCTGGTGGTAACCTGCAACAGCCGTCACTCGCGCAATAGCCGCGCCGGGGTCCTGATCGGGCAGGGCTGTACCCGGGAACAGGCCATCGAAAAGGTCGGTATGGTGGTAGAAGGCATAATGACCACCAAAGCGGCTTATGAGATGTCCCATGAACTGGGGGTGGAAATGCCCATCACCGACACCGTCTATGAAGTAATCTTTGCCAACCAGCCGGCTGGTCCCGCGGTCTGGAAGCTTATGGAGAGGGACAAGAAACAAGAAACCTTGCCCTCCTGACTCACCTGACGTGGCTTTAGGACTCGTCGATCAACAGCTGGTAAAAGTGGACATCCTGCCATTTACCGAACTTAAAACCCGCCTCTTTAAAACAGCCTACAAATTCAAACCCAAACTTCTTATGCAGCCCGATGCTGACCTCATTTTCGCCGGTTATGCAGGCGAGCACCACGTGATAATTTAGCTTTTTCGCCCGCTTAAGCAGTTCCTGCATCAAGGCCTTGCCAATTCCCTGGCCCCAGTGCCCGGGTTCAATGTAGATGGAAAGCTCGGCGGATCGGGAATAGGCCGATTTGTCCCGGAACTTGCTAAGGCAGCAGTATCCTACCACCTCCCCGTCCAGTTCCGCAACGATCAGCGGATACTGACCCTGATGTTCCCGAAACCAAACCTCTCGCTCCGCGAGGGTCTTTTCTTCTGTATCAAATGAGGCCACCAGATTTTTGACGGCCCAGTTGTAGATATTGAGTATTGACGGCAAATCATCGATGACAGCATCTCTTATGTGTAACACGAATTCATTTCTCCTTTCACCACCGTTAACAACTGGTCAAATTACAGTATAAACCATTTGTCATAAAAAGCACGGCAAAAACTATAATTTACCTGAGAGTAATCGGGTGGCTTGACCTCCACAGGACAGACATATCAGAATCATTCCCTTGTCCCCGGATCAAGCTTGTTTTATTAGGGATCACGTCCAACTTTTTTTCATTCTTGGTAATATTAATCCAAGCTGCTCCATATATTTGTACTGTTAACGAGGGCAATTGCATAAAAATAGGAAAGGTCGCCTGCAGGGGAGGGAAGCTTCTTTGAAAGTTTTAACCGAGGAGGGAATCAGAGTGGAGGGAAACAACATCTTGAGAGATATCGCCGAAAGGACTGGCGGCGATATTTATCTGGGGGTTGTTGGACCGGTTCGTACAGGGAAATCCACTTTCATTAAACGGTTCATGGAACTTATGGTCATTCCCGAGATTAAGGATGTTTATGACCGGGAAAGGGCCAAGGATGAGCTACCCCTTAGTGGAGCCGGGCGAACCATAACAACAACCGAACCGAAATTTGTGCCGAATGAAGCCGTGGAGGTCAATATCAAGAACGGCTTGAATGCTAGATTTCGGGTTATTGACTGTGTAGGCTATGCCGTCCCGGGAGCACTCGGGTATGAAGAGGACGACGAACCTCGTATGGTACATACACCATGGTTTGAATACGAGATCCCGTTTGAGGAAGCGGCCGAGATCGGAACCCGCAAGGTAATCGAGGATCACTCCACCATAGGCCTAGTAGTCGTTACTGATGGCTCGATCAGCGATATCCCCAGATCCAATTATATCGAGGCCGAGGAAAGGGTAATCAGGGAGCTTCAGGAACTGGAGAAGCCCTTCATGATCATTCTTAACTCCACCCGGCCTTATGATGAGGAAGTACATGAGCTGGCCCAGGAGTTAACTGAAAAGTACGGGGTGGCAGTGGTTCCTCTTGATTGTCAGCAGATGGCACGGGAAGATGCCTACCATATCCTGGAGGAAGCCCTCTATGAATTCCCGGTGCAGGAGGTAAACATCCGTCTGCCCAAGTGGGTCGATGAGGTTGAAGAGGATTTCTGGCTCCGCAACCGGATTGAAGGTTCTATCCGGGGAATCCTGGAGGATGTGAAAAAGGTTAGAGACATCGATGTGGCCATGGATAAACTGGCTGACATCGAATACATCAGCCTGGTCACCATGGAGAACATGAGCCTGGGTACCGGGATAGCCTCTATCGATCTGGCAGTGCCTGATGAACTCTACTATCAGGTTCTGAGCGAGGTCAGCGGCCTCGATGTCCAGGGCGACTACGACGTCATGCGGCTGATGAGGGAGCTGGCCGTGGCGAAGAAGGAATATGACAAGGTATCATCCGCCCTTGAAGAGGTCAAAGCTACCGGCTACGGGATGGTAACCCCCAGTCTGGATGAAATGTTCCTGGAGGAGCCCGAACTGATCCGCCAGGGCAACCGTTTTGGGGTACGCTTGCGGGCCAAAGCCCCTTCACTCCATATCATCCGGGCTGATATCTCCACCGAGATAACCCCGATCATCGGAACCGAGAAGCAGACCCAGGAACTGGTGCGCTACATGCTGGACGAATTCGAAGAAAACCCGCAGAAGATTTGGGAGTCCAACATCTTCGGCAAGTCCCTGCATGACCTGGTAAGGGAGGGCATTCAGAACAAACTCCATGGAATGCCGGAGAATGCACAGCACAAACTGGCGGAGACAGTAAGCCGGATTGTGAATGACGGCAACGGAGCTCTGATCTGTATAATCATCTAGTGATACCAGGAATTGTCCTCTAACAATACCCTTCACATATCCAAAACTCTAGCCGGCTTTAGGCCGGCTTTTATTTTTCCTAGGCCATTCCTGTGAAGGAATTATTTACTGGTAAGAAGAAGATTAAAATAGAACATAGTAAGCGTATGTGGGTGATTAAGATGGCCCAGAAGAGACGGCTGGTGTTCCTTAAGAATAAGGAAGTTCAGTTCGAGAAGCAGATCAATACTTACATACTTGATGAGCAATGCAGGGTTCTGGACGTAACCATGCTGGAATGGGACCGCGTTGAACGTCAATATTATCTGGGACTGTTGGTCGAGGAACAGCTCAAGTTTTTCCGGCAGAACTGCCTCCTACTTGAACAGAGGCGTCCCGATGATCTGACCAAGGACCTCGATGATTTCTCCAGCGTTATGGCACAGGCCAAGAATGTGGATTACAAGATTAACTTCGTCAGGACTTTTGCTCTGCTTACTCCCAAAGGGGCCCGGTATTATGCCTTTGTTCTTTATGAAGACTGACAGGTGGTGTGGTAGACTGTAGGGTAAGACACCTGTTGTCCCTATGCGACGAGGTAGGCGTAAGGAACCAGGTCCCATATAATTGCATGGTGATAATATGAAAAACACGCAATCCCGTTCCTTGTTGAAGGAAGCCATTATATTGATACCCAAGCTGCTCCGGCTGTTCTTCAAAACTATGGGCGATCGCCGGGTCAGCGTTAACCAAAAGCTCCTGCTGCTTGGGACTATCCTGTATGTGATATCACCGATCGACTTTGTACCGGACTTCATTCCGTTTACAGGACAGGTAGATGATATTCTGCTCCTGGCCGTTGTTGTCCTGAAGGTCATGCAACAAGCCGGCCGTTCCGTGTTTCAGGACAACTGGAAAGACTCCCAGGGTCTCCCGGACCTCGCCCGGCAAATAATGAAGCTGGCCTCCTCCTTTCTTCCCTCATCCATATACAACCGGATCGTGAAAGACCCCCACCCCCAGGACGACGTTATCGACGTCAAATACCGCATCCACAAAGATTAATGGGGGACGGGTTCGCTGTCCCATTTTTTATATGGTGAGTTATCTGGTTCCGCGCGCGGCGGCCTGCGGTGAATTCCGTTCGCTCCCTGGGTCCTGCACTGGCAACACCAACTGCTCAGGTTCAGGTGGAAAGTACCACCCCGCCAAATCGACGTCCATGTCTCAAAGGTGGGCTCGCGACCTCCTATCGCTCGGCTGCTTTCCACCTTCACCTTCACAGGGTGTTGCACAGCTCGGACCCAACGTCCGCTCACCGGAATTCACCTCAGGCCTTAGATGCAACAAAGGAATGGGAGAATAAACCTGTCCCCATGTCCCATTTCCAAGAATGGGATAACAAGCCTGTCCCGGTGCCCCAAAAAATTGCTTACCTGCGGGGGATTTCTGTGCTATAATGTCCACCAGGCATAGAAAAAAATCCATCTCGGATAGACAGCGGGGATAGGTTTGAAGAAGGAAAAGAAATTCTATCTGGTGAGAGAGGATATGCTTCCGGAGGCTATACTTAAGACGGCGCGGGCCAAGGAACTGATGGCGCAGCGGGGTAATATACCGGTGACTGAGGCCCTGGAGCAGGTAGGATTGCCGCGCAGCACCTTCTACAAGTACCGGGATGGGGTTTTTTCCTTCCTGGACGCCGGGGCGATGCGGATAATTAACCTATCGCTGGAACTGAAGCACGAGTCGGGCATTCTCTCCAGGGTACTTAATTATGTGGCCTCTCAATCGGGTAATATCCTGGCCATCAATCAGAATCTGCCCCTGCGGGGTATGGCCAATGTAACCATATCCGTGGATATTGAAGAATTGCAGATTGGAGTGGAGGAACTGTTAGCAGGCTTGGAGGGTATTGAAGGGGTATTACATTCAGAACTTATTGGCAGAAGCTAGGAGGAAAATGGCATGATTAAGGTTGGTTTACTGGGATGTGGCACCGTAGGCGGCGGGGTAGTCAAACTGCTAAGAGAGAATCAGGACATCATCGCCCAGCGGGTGGGGCAAGAGGTCGTGATCGAGAAGATACTGGAGGTAGACCGAACTAAGGTTTACGACCTGGGACTGGGTGATGATATTATCGCCAACAGCATGGAAGAGGTAATAGAGGCGGGAGTAGACGTAGTTATTGAATTGATTGGCGGAATTGAACCGGCCAAAACATACATTTTGGACGCCCTTAAGCGGGGTAAGGGTGTGGTGTCAGCCAACAAGGACCTGATCGCCAGCCATGGCAAGGAAATCTTCGATGCCGCGGCTGAAAATGGGGTAGATTTCTATTTTGAGGCCAGCGTCGGCGGGGGGATCCCGATTGTGTTTCCTCTGAAGGAGTCCCTGGCCGGAAACAGGATCAAAGAGGTCATCGGCATTCTGAACGGCACCACCAACTACATCCTTACCAAGATGTCCCGGGAAGGGCAACCCTACGAGGATG
>DCTH01000102.1 GCA_002329495.1 Syntrophothermus sp. UBA1445
CCGAAGTGGAAAACGTGCTCTATGAACACCCTGCGGTGTTTGAGGCAGCGGTTATTGGGACTCCCGACGAGCGCCAGGGTGAGTCTGTAAAAGCGGTTATTGCTCTGAAACCTGGAGCCCAGGTCGACAAACAAAATATCATCGATTTCTGCCGGGAACGCCTTATACCATACAAGGTACCGAAAATTGTGGAATTTGTAGAACAACTCCCCAAGAACCCCACCGGTAAGATTCTGAAAAAGGAACTGCGGCAGAAATAAAAGTATATCAGCTCTGCGTCATCGCAACTGGTTAATAATTCTGTGGGCAGATATGATGAAGATGGTTTCCCATGGTGGCTGGGAAGACGCAAGGAAATGATAAAAGTTTCCGGTTTTTCAGTTTTCCCGGAAGAGGTTGAAGCCCTGATTAATCAGCATCCTGCCGTTTTGGAAAATGCGGTCATACCCATTCCTGATCTGAAGAAAGGCGAAGTGGTCAAAACCTTTATCAACCTGAAGCCCGAGTACAAGGGCAAGATTACTCCTGAAGAGATCATCTCCTGGGCCAAAGAGAACATGTCTTCGCATAAGGCGCCGGTATACGTTGAATTTCGCGATGAATTACCCAAGCAGGGAGTAAAACTGCTAAGGAGAGTCCTGCGGGACGAAGAGGCCAAAAAACGGGAAACGTCAAATTAATAAGCCATTCATAAATTGATTGATTGAACATTGGAGCCCCTGGTTAGGCAATACCAGGGGCTCTGTTATTGACAACAAATGCATTGAGTCTGCACTCCTGGTGTGTTGCGCGTGAATAATCGTACAGCATTGTGATTTTTATACCATAGCTGTCCGTTGTCAAACACGCAGATTGCATAGGGTCCCATCAGCCGTTTACGCTCTCCAGGATCGTTTTTCGGCGTTTTCCTGCCAATATCCCCGACTTTGGTCCTATTGACAGCAATCAACAAATCGATCATATTTAATGGGTAAATTGTCTAATTATACAGGACCTTACTCCTACGTTTTTTAACATTTTGACAATACAGTGCGGAGGTAGAAAACTGTGCAGACAGCTTTACAGCGTGGAATAACATGGCTGAAACGTATAACCAGACCGGAAGTGGACCCAATTGAAACCATCACCGTCGAAGCACCCATGGAAACGCTGGTTTCCAAACTCCCGGATTGGATCATTCAGGACGCCACCAGTGACCGGTGTCTGATTATCAAGGAGTTCAATGCCAAAAACCACGGAAATGTACTGGTCGCTTTGCTCCCGACCCGGGCCATAGTATTTCGCAATCCGGACGGGTCACTCCTGGATACCGAGGTCTTCCTGACCTATCTGCTGAGAAACCGGATTCCTCAAGTACAGACCATCGTCTGTTATAACGAAGAATACAACTGCTACACCTGGCTATGTGACCCGCTGCCTTTGTTTGAACCCGACATATTATCCGAGATAACAGACGCGATGGGCGTCCTGGTGGATTATATATAAGATTGGTCTTTGCAGTCGGGTCTTGGTCAGCCCTCTTGTAGCGGGTATTACGGTCTCCCGCGATGATTGGCCGACCTTATGATTCCTATCTTCAAGTAGCATTTGCAGTCACTTGCTTGCTTTCACCAGGGCCCCTGCATAAGCACCGTCCAGTGCCTCCCATTCTTCACCGGTCAGCTGCCCACCAGGATTCCCCAACACTTCTTTACCATAGATGAATTCAGGAACTATGCTGATATCCTTGAACCCCACCCGGGCCAGGCAGCGTTCGAACTCATCAATTCTCAAAGCACCGGCAAAGCAGCTGACCCACAGTGCGACCATATCCTGCAGGGCAGCAGGGACTTCCCGGGTGGCTACTATATCAGCGATAGCCAGTCTCCCCCCGGGCTTAAGTACCCGGTAAATCTCACTCATAACGGCTTCCTTGTTTTCAGACAGATTGATCACGCAGTTCGATATAACCACATCGACACTGGCATCAGGTAAGGGAATGTTCTCAATATAGCCTTTTAAAAACTCGACATTGTGAACACCCATGCGCTCTTTGTTGTCGTTGGCCAGTATCAGCATCTCATCGGTCATGTCCAAACCATATACCTTGCCCGTTGGTCCCACGTGTTGAGACGCCATCAGAACGTCAATGCCCCCGCCACTTCCCAGATCCAACACCACTTCCCCTTCCTGAAGTTTCGCAAAGACCAGGGGATTGGCGCAGCCCAGGGATGCGTTAACTGCCTGTTCGGGAAGAGAAGGTAAGTTTTCCAAATCATAAATCCGGGTAGCCCCGGTAACCGAACAACAGGAGTCCCCACAGCAACAGCCTGATGGCTGTTTACTTTCACTTACCAGTTTGGCAATTAGCCCATAATGGTCTTTAACCTTGTCACGCATACTCAAAAAAAGCATCCTCCTCTAACAGCATTTGTTGTTTTCCAGTACCTGGTTCAGGATTCTCAGGCTCTCCATCACCTGCTCCCGGCTTTCCTGAGGAATAGCCAGGTAAATGGTGCGGTAGTAGTCATTCATAAGCAGGTTGATCTGCCGAACCATCTCATCACCGTTTTCGGTCAGTTTCAGGTTCACGAATCGCCGGTCCTCAGGGTCGGGATCTCGCTGTAAAAGCCCCTGACCTACCAGAGAATCCACGGTTCTGCTGGTAGTGCTCTTATCAAGCCCCAGTTGAGTTGAGAGGACCTGCAATGAAACTGGTTGCTCCCGGGCGACCTCCAGGATGGCATGGCATTGGCTAATGGTAACCCCACAGCACGAGGCTTCACTCTTATCAACGAAGCCCAGCTTTCGCACCAGGGCGCGGATCATTTCTCTTAACTCTTCCGACTCTCTCATACGTCACCCCCAACATTATTGTACGGTGCAACGGTTGTTTGATGCAACTATTGTTCGAACGAGGTGCCGGAAGAATTCTAAGATATTTTCTGTCGGTAACCCTTAAAACCATTAAAATTAAGTTAACTGGTATTGTATAAACATCCTGTCATAAGCAGGTTGTTGCTTAAAGTTAAAAAGGAGGGCTTGCGGATTGAGAGCAGTTGCTATCGCGGGAATGAAACAGCTTGAAGTAATTGAAATGGACCAGCCTGTGGCTATGGAAAATCAGGTTTTAATCAGGATAGAGAGAGCCGGTATCTGTGGTTCAGATCTTCACATGTGGGAAAGTGGTAAGCCGGTCGGTCTGGTCATGGGACATGAAATCGCGGGAACCATTGCGGACGCCGGTGCTTCCACGGCGTTCAAAGTTGGTGACCGGGTAACCGCCATTACCGGAAAACCCTGCATGGAATGTAAGTTCTGTCAAAACAAGCAGTATCACGCCTGCCCCAGCTTCCTGACTAAGGGGCTGGGGCTTGGCACGCATGGAGGTTACGCTGAATACCTGGCGGTCGACTCCTGGATGGTCCGCCAACTGCCTTCTACAATGAGCATGGAAGAGGCATGCATGGCGGAGCCTTCTGCGGTTGCATTGCGCGCAGTACGTCTGGCCAGGATTAAGCCCGGGGAACGGGTGCTGATAGTTGGCTCCGGCGTAATCGGGCTGCTCTGTGCCGCCTGGGCACGCATCTTCGGAGCGGGTTACATTGCCCTGTCGGAGTTGAACCCGGAACGGAGAGAAAAGGCGGCGGCCCTGGGTGATGTGGACCAGGTCTTCGATGCCTCCGAGCCCAAACTGCAGCGTAAGCTGCTGGGGCTTACCGATGGTGGGTTTGACAAGACCCTCGAATGCGCCGGCCCAGCCTCCGCCGTGACCTCGGCCCTTGGTGCCACCAGGTATGACGGCACTGCAGTCTTTGTGGGCATAAACTACAGTCTGGTTCCGATCTCTACCCTGAGGGTCTGTAGTAAAGAAATCAACATCAAAGGATCATATGGCTATTCCGTCGAGGAATTCGACATGTCGCTCAACAGTATAGCACGCGGAATTCTTAAGACCCGAAATTTCGTAGAGGGAACCGTAGGCCTGGAAGATGTACAGGGCGCGTTTGAGAGACTCACTGATCCAAACGGCAGCGCTATTAAAATAATGATCAAACCTTAACCTTTATCCATAATACCAATTCAAAATACATTCGGCGGACTACGCTTCGGCAAGTCCGCTTTTTTGTGGGGCGCCATCTTCCATAAGGACTTGTGGTATATGTTGGTGAGAATAAGGGTTGCAATCTTAACCCCAGAGGTCATTTTCGCTTCTTGGAGTACATTTTCGTGTTTATGGAAAATACTGTGGACAATTAATATATAGTCCCCTCTCCAAAAATACCATTTGCTTTCGATCTCAATGTGATATCATTAAGATACCAAATTAAAATGATGGGGAGAGGATACCATGCAAGAACGCCGCGCTTTAAAACTCAATGGGTTCATCGGGATTCTATTGATTATACTCCTGTTTGCAGCCGCCTTTTGGTCCTGTTTCAACCTGCATTTCATCCGGGGAGGTATTTTAATACTGACTGCATCAATTCTCTGCAGTGGTATTATCATTGTCCAACCAAATGAAGCCAAAGTAATTACATTTTTTGGCCGCTACATCGGTTCCGTCAACGATGCCGGTTTGTGGATGACCGTTCCAATAACCATGAGGAAAAAGGTTTCCTTAAAAGTCCGCAACTTCAACAGCAAGATGTTGAAAGTTAATGATGTTGAAGGTAATCCGGTCGAGATTGCAGCGGTTATTGTGTTCAAGGTAGTCGATTCCGCCAAAGCCATGTTTGATGTGGATGACTACTACACCTTTGTGGAGATTCAGAGCGAAACTGCTCTGCGCCATGTAGCTACCAAATACCCATATGATAACTTTAAAGAGGAAGGCTATTCCCTGAGAGGCAATGCTGAAGAGGTGGCCGATGAGTTGTGCCGCGAACTACAGGATCGTCTGAAGGTTGCGGGGGTTGATGTCCTGGAAGCGCGCCTCACTCACCTGGCCTACGCTACCGAGATCGCCGGGGCTATGCTGCAGCGCCAGCAGGCGGCAGCCATTTTGGCAGCCCGGCAGATTATTGTGCAGGGTGCGGTGGGCATGGCTCAGATGGCAATTTCCCAGCTTCAAGATGACGGTATAGTTGAACTGGATGAGGAAAGAAAAGTCGCTATGATCAACAACCTCCTGGTGGCCATAGTATCTGATCGCGCGGCACAGCCAATCATCAACACCGGAACTCTGTATTAAACGAGATGATATCATGGCCAAGAAGAAGAGCTTTCCTCTGAGAATCGATCCCAAACTCTATGAAGTCCTGGAACGCTGGGCGGCCGACGAGTTTCGCAGCGTCAACTCGCAGATTGAGTTTGTCCTGCGCAATGCCGCTCTGAAGGCCGGTCGACTTTCGAAGACTGACACAGCAGAAAAAACCAAGGAAGACTAATCGCACGTTTAAGGGAGGCAAGGGGATTATCCCCTTTGCCTCCTTGGTCTTATAAATAACCCATTAATGCTCTGTCCGCTTTGGCATTTTGAATAGATGGTAACCTATCTGGTCACTCTAAAATAATAGCAGCAGCATGAGTGGAGGCCACTTGTTTTGAGTAACAACGCAGTAGGAGCAAGCGTTATCAGACAGGAGGCAGCGGACAAAGTAACCGGGGCTGCCCGGTACACCTCGGACCTCATGGTGGCCGGTCTCCTGCATGCACGCATCTTAACCAGCTCCCGAGCTCATGCCTGGATTACGTCTCTTGACATATCCGAAGCTCTTAAATGTCCGGNNACCCTTATTGGAAGACCGCCCATTACTGGCAAAAGATAAAGTCAGGTATTACGGTGAACCAGTTGCACTGGTGGTAGCTGACAGTGAGGCGGAAGCGGCCGCGAGCCTGTCACTAATAAAGGTGGATTACCAACCACTGCCGGTGGTACAGTCCCCCACCCAAGCCCTGGAACCCGGGGTTCCCTTGATCCATGAGAACCTGGGCAGTTATAAACACCAGAAGACCATCTATCCACAACCTGATACCAATATTGCTCACCAGATTCATACCCGCAAGGGCGATATGGCCCGGGGGTGGTCCGAGAGTGAGGTCGTCGTCGAGATCAGTTGCAAGCTCCCGCAATTGGATCATTTTGCCATAGAAACTCGTAATGTTCAGGCCGAAATCCTCCCCAATGGCGAGGTTAACATCTGGTCTTCAACCCAGGCCCCTTTCGCCATAAGAAACGATATCAGCAAGTTCTTTCACGTTGAGATCGGTAAAGTGGTAGTCCAGGCACCGCTGGTCGGTGGCGGCTACGGCGGTAAAGCCCCCGTTGATCTGGAATTCCTGGCTTACCTGGCCTCCCGGGCAGTAAACGGACGACGGGTTAAGCTGGCCAACACCCGGGAAGAGGATATGGTTAGTTCCCCTTGTCACCTGGGCCTGGAGGGACGGGTTAAGTTGGGGGCCACCCGGGATGGTTATTTGCAAGCCGCAGAAATGACTTATCTGGTCGATTGTGGGGCCTATACCAGCACCGGACCTAAGATGACCATGGCCATGGCGGCAAATGGCACTGGGCCCTACCATGTCGAAAATGTGTGGTGTGATGCCCTTTGTGTTTACACCAACCATCCTTATGTAACTTCCTTCCGGGGATTCGGGCACCAGGAATACACCTTCTGCATCGAGAGGGCCATGGAGAAACTGGCCTGGGCCCTGCAGATGGATCCCTGGGAATTGCGGATGAAAAACGCAATTTTGCCCGGTCATACCTCGCCTACCCAGGTCAAAACCACTCCCAGCAACCTGGGTAACCTCCCCGAGTGCCTGGAAAGGGTTAGAAGTATGATCAACTGGGAAGAGGGCCAGAGAATTGAGTTGGGCCACGGTAAGATCAGGGCCAAAGGTCTTGGTTGTTTTTGGAAGACCAGCAGTTCCCCCACCGATGCTCATTCGGGAGCTATAATCACCTTCAATCGTAACGGGACTATGAACCTTAATGTGGGTGCCGTGGAGATCGGGCCGGGTACTAAAACCACTGTAGCCCAGATACTGGCTGAAAAAATGAAAATGGATACCAGTCAGATTCACGTGGAAATGACGGTTAATACCCGCACCAGTCCCCATCACTGGAAAACAGTGGCTAGTATGTCGACCTTCATGGTGGGCAACGCGGTTCTGGATGCGGCGGAAGATGTTATTAACCAACTGAAGTCCACCGCGGCCATCGGCCTCCGTTGTCAGCCCGACGATCTGGAGGTAGCCGAAGGCCGGGTCCATCTGCNNGGCACGTACCTGGAATTCAGCGAGGTGGTACACGGCTTCAAGTACCCCAACGGCAATTCCGTTGGAAAGGAGATTATTGGAAGGGGCAGTTTCATCATGCCGCATCTGACCCCCCTTGATCCCCATACCGGACAAGGTAAACCCGGGCCATACTGGACGGTCGGCGCTCAGGCCGTGGAGGTGGAATATGATGAGACCGATTACACCTACCGCCTGGTGAAAGCAATCACCGTTCTGGATGCCGGCAAGGTGATAAATCCCAAGTCAGCGGCGGGGGNNAGTATGTGCATGGGTTTGGGCCTGGGAAGCCGGGAATCCTTCCTCTACAGCCCCGAGGGAGAGGTTCTCAATACCAGCCTCCGTACCTATAAGCCCTTGAGATACGGGGAAGCCCCGGAATACCTGGTTGAATTCGTGGAAACGCCCAACCTGGCCGCACCTTATGGGTCCAGGGGCATGGGGGAACACGGTATACTAGCCATGTCGGCCTGCCTGGCCAACGCACTCTCATCGGCAGCCCAGGTTGACCTTAACGAACTGCCCATTACCCCGGAACGGATCTGGAAAACGAAAAAGGGGGAGTTCAGTGATTCCATGCAATTTTGAATACTATATGCCAGAATCCCCCGAGGAAGCGGTAGAAACCTTCCTCCAATTGACCCGGGAAGGTAAGAATCCGATGTATTACGGCGGAGGGACCGAGATTATCAGCATGGCCCGGGTTAGCAACATAACCCCGGGCGCGGTGGTCGATATTAAAGGTATACCGGAGTGCAACTTCCTGGGGTTAAGGGATAACCAATTGATAATCGGAGCAGCCCTTCCCCTGACGGCGATATCAGAATCCCAGGTCTTTCCCCTGCTGGGAAAGGCGGGAGGCCGCGTGGCGGACCACACCATCCAGCGGAAGATTACCCTGGGGGGAAACCTGGCCGGCACCATCATATACCGTGAAACCTCCCTCCCGCTTTTAGTGTGCGATAGCCAGGCAGTGATTGCCGGTCCTCACGGAATCCGGCAAGTCCCTTTCTCTGAAATTTTTCAGCAACGGCTTTATCTTCAACCAGCTGAATTACTGCTGCAAATCATCATCGATCGCAGTTATCTTAACTTGCCTTATGTACACGTTAAAAAGGTCAAACAGGATAAGATTGATTATCCCTTACTTACTCTGGTAGCTATTGTTAAAGACCAACGCATTCGCCTGGCTTTCAGCGGGCTGCTGGCCTACCCCTTCCGGTCACTGACGGTGGAGGAGGCCCTTAATGACCCCCATCTTACCGTCAAGGAGCGCATTGATCGGGCTGTAACCGGGTTACCCGCCCCGCCTCTGCATGACATCCTGGGATCAGCCGGGTACCGGGAGTTTGTGCTGCGGGATACCCTGAAGAATACTCTGTCAACACTGGAGGGCTATTACTAAATGATCCGGCAGATGAAAGGACCGGGGCCGATTCAACTTGCGGTTAACGGCGAGTCCAGGACGGTGGTAGTTCGCCCCGCAGATACACTGCTCTACGCCCTGCGCGAACAACTGGGATTAACCGGGGCCAAGCCTGGCTGTGAAAACGGTGACTGTGGTGCCTGTACGGTCCTGGTGGATGGCTGGCCGGTCAAGTCCTGCCTTATGCTGGCAGTGGAGGCGGTCGGACACCAGGTCACCACCGTGGAAGGGTTAAAAAACGCCCCCATTCAGAAAGCATTCATTGAGGAATTTGGTTTTCAGTGCGGGTACTGTACCTCGGGTTTTATAATGACCTGTCATGGTCTGGCTACCATTCACCCGGAGGCGGATGAAGTGGTTATCGAAGAATGGTTGCAGAGTAACCTCTGCCGCTGTACGAGTTACCAGGAGATTAAGAATGCCATAACATCTGTCTTGGCATCAAGTAAGCTTCCTGCCCCGTAATTTATCCCGATCACATTCATATCTTAACTTCGCCCGGAATAACAATAAGAAATATCAGGGAGGGACATATGGTGTCTAATAAGCAGACAAGTAGTATTGTTTTCTGGGGTTCTATCCAGGGACTTGCCGAAGCGTTTTCGGTGATCCGGACGCCGCAATGGATTATATAGATGGCTATTGAAGCGGTAGTTTTGGCCGCGGGCCGATCAACCCGGACCGGGACGTTTAAGCCCACTCTTCCTCTATTGGGAAAAACCATCATAGAAAATTGCATCGAGCCCATGTACGATCTTTGTTCTCGTATAATTGTCGTAGTTGGGCACCGGAAAGATGAGATTATCCGGGTTTTACAATCCTATAGCAAAGTTCAAGTGGTTTTCAATCCTGATTATGAGGGGGAGATGTTGGTTTCCGTCAAGCTCGGGATACGGCACGTAACGGAGGACAGATTCTTTATCGTTCCCGCCGATTATCCGTTCATTAGAAGAACCACCTATCAAAGATTGCTGGAAGCAAGAGGAGATATAGTTATTCCCACTTTTTGCGGCCGAAGCGGCCACCCGGTATTGATCATGAGCTATCACATCCCTGGTCTTCTCGATGTAAATGAAGTACATTACTCTTTAAGAGATTACATACAACAGGTAGGTGCCACGCGGGTGGATGTAAACGATCCGGGCATACGTTTCGACATTGATACGGAGAGCGATTACCGGCAGGCGTTAGCGTTAACTGAAACTGGAAAGAGGGTTCTGTTATGACTGATATCTTTGGTGCCCTTTCTCAAATGCGCACCCTAGGTCAGGAGGGGGTACTGATAACCGTGGTTGATAAAAAGGGCAGTGGTCCGTCAATGGTCGGGGGAAAGCTTTTGGTACTATCGACCGGGGAGCGGATCGGTACGGTGGGCGGAGGTGAACTGGAGGCATTGGCCCTGCAAAAAGCAACTGAGCTGATGGCCAAAAGATCCCACCATCTACAGGTGTTTACCCTAAGCGGAGATTCTTACACTGAGAATCAGGTAACTACCAACATGGTATGCGGCGGGACCGTGACCCTGTTTTTCGAATTTCTACCGTTCTCCCCTACCGTCTATGTCTTTGGGTCCGGGCACGTAGGTCGAGCGGTCCTGTGGTACCTACAGAAACTCGACTATCTGACAGTAGTGGTTGATGCCCGGGCGGAGGCGGCTCGGGCGGTCGAAGGGGTAAACCGGGTATTGACCGGTGACTACCCTGAGGTAATAAAGAATGAAGCCTTCCCCCCGGATTGCTACGTAGTTATCGCCGGTTACTCCCACGAAGAAGATTACGTCATCCTCAAAGCCATCGTTGAAGGCGGATGTAAGCCTCGTTACATTGGCCTCTTGGCCTCCAGGGCCAAGGGGAAAGCCATCGTATCCCGACTTGAGGAAGAACTGGGGCCCGGGCTTGACCTCAGCATGCTTTATTACCCGGTCGGGCTTGATATCGGCGGTAAGACTCCGCATGAGATTGCTATCTCCATACTGGCTGAGATTCAAGCCCTACGCTATCAAAAAGACCAAAACAAGCACCTGGGGCGATGATCAATATGCCTTTATTGACGGTCGCAACGCAGGCCAATGGCTGATTTAGTTTATATCATCAAACCCTGCAACTCTTGCCTATCGACAGCAACTTAAAATGTATTCGATTATATCCGACGTAATTTCCTACCATTATGCCAGGTAATCCATTAAAATGTAATGGTAACCTGGAAATCATATGGAAGGTACCTTCAAGCATGCTGAACCCCCTACACATAAAAGAACTGATCAAGTTAATCAACAGCAGCCCATATTATCAGCTGCTTTCAATGGTTATGGAGGATATCGGTATCGGTTATTGCTCGATTCGACTTGACATGGAACAAAAACATCTGTCACCCTATCTGGCCATTCAAGGCGGGGTTTACTCGTCTTTAATTGATGCTGCCGCTTACTGGGCGGTGTACTCCGAACTGGACCCCGACTGTGGGCTTATCACCTTGGATGTAACCGTTCATAACCTGGCCTCCATAAAGTCTGGCCGGATGTATGTCAAGGGACAGCGAATAAAAATCGGGAGGACTATCTGCCTGGCTGAGGCCCGGGTAGAAACCGATGAAGGCTTGATCCTGGCGCAGGGAAGCTCAAAACTGCTGGTTACTCAGGGCCTGCAAACCATTGAGCAGATGAGCCGGCTGTCCAACGTGACCCTGCCTCCTAAGTTTATCACCGGCTAACCAGCAATGCCGCGGCTTTAACGAACCAGCGTCTGCTTCAGCACCAATTCGAGAAATCCGCCCGGAATTTTCAAAGACCCTGACATACAACCTACGGTACATATGGACCCAATACGCTAAACCAGCGGAATCGCCCCCAAGGTGATCCGCTTTTTTATGCCCGAAAGAATATGATCCGTTAATTTATTTAAAATGTGAAATTTCATATTAAATATTATCTAAAACAAAAAGGTATTTGCTATGTATATTTCGAATTTTGTTATTAGATTTAATTGTCATTAGCATGTAAACGTGCTTATTACAAGTAAATGAGGGGGAATAATTACGATGTACCAACACGTTGAAGGGCTAACCATGAGTCAGGCTTTCTATAAAACGGTCGAAAGTTTCCCGACTCGGGTTGCCCAGGTGTACAACCCGGCTCTTTATGATAACGACGGTGGTGGACAGCTTTGCTGGCAGGAAGTGTGCCAGAGAGTGGAGGAAATCGCCCTGGGCATGATGGCCCTGGGTTTAAAAAAAGCCGGGCGGGTGGCAATAATGGCACCAAACAGCCCATATTGGACTCATACCGATATCGCGGTGATCAACTGCGGTGCCGTTTTGGTAACCATTTACCCAACACTGTCCGTCAACGAGGCCGCTTACATAGTTAACGATTCAGAGAGTGAATACCTCTTCGTGGGGAACCGGGAGATTCTCGATCGCGTCAGGTCTGGTCTTGATCAAATGCCAGCTCTCAAGAAAATCATAATTATGGATCCAGCTTATAAGTCCGATGGTGATTCCCTGGTAATGTCATTAAATGAACTCCGGGAATTGGGTAAGAAAAACTCCGATCAGTACCGCCAGGAGTACGAGAACCGGTGGAAAGGCAACACCCTGGATGACTGGGCTACCATACTCTACACCTCCGGGACTACCGGTGCGGGCAAGGGGGTTATTCTTACCAACTGGTGCATGTCCTCCCGCGTTGATGGAGCCTTTGAGTATTTTACTAACGTCGGGCATCCTTTGAATGAAGAAGACCGTGTTTTATCTTTTCTGCCGCTTTCACATATATTCGATCGTTGCTGCTCGCAGTGGGCAGCTATCTGGCTGGGGGCCTCCATCGCCTATGCGGATAGCGCTGCGACCCTGGTAAATGATCTGCCTCGGTACAACCCGACCTGGTTCAGCTGCGTTCCCCGTCTCTATGAAAAGATATACATGCAGTTCCAGCAACAGCTGGCGGAAAGCGGCGTTAAAAAAGCACTGTTTGATTGGGCGTTGGCAGTTGGCGAGAAAGCTCTCGCGTGTCGTACAGACGATCACGGCCGCATCGATATGCGACCTGAATTTGATGTGAAATCCAAGCTACCTTTGGGACTACGATTGCAGTATTCCGTGGCCGATAAACTGTTTGCTAAGGTGCGGGCGATCTTTGGCAGCCGTTTTCGTTTTTCCTTCTCCGCCAGTGCCGGAATCGCTCCCGAACTCCTGAGGTTTTTCTACATGATGGGTTTGCCGGTTCTGGAGGGATATGGCCTGACTGAAACCTGCAGCGCTGTTACTTACAATCCCATGTTCGGTGCCAAGCCGGGGACCATTGGCCCCGAGGCCAACCGATCCAAAGTCCGGGTAGCTGAAGATGGAGAACTTGAGATCTCCGGGGCTGGTCTTTTTATCGGTTACCTCAATAAGCCTGAGGAAACCGAAGCCGCTTTTACCCCGGATGGATGGTTCCGTACCGGCGACCTGGTGGAGGTAGATGAGGATGGCTACTATAAGATAGTTGATCGCAAGAAGGCCATAATCTGCCTGGCAACCGGTAAAAACGTGGCTCCACTCAAACTTGAAAGCCGGTTTGCCACCAGCCTGGCAGTGGAACAGATCTTCCCTATAGGTGATGAACGAACCTATATCTCAGCTTTAATCGTTCCCAATTTCAATTACTTCATTGACATCTTCGAAAAGCAAAACGTCCCTTATGACAAATCAAAGGTCAAATTTGCTACAATAAATGGCGCCCAAATCTGTGTAGAGGTCGGTCAGGACTTTATATCCCAGCCCATCCTGCAGATGATGGTCGCCGAAGCAGTATCCGAGGCTAATAAGGGCCTGGAGAGTTTTGAAACCATAAAACAGTATGAGATCATTCCCCGCAGATTTACCGAGGAAAACGGCGAACTGACTCCCACCCAAAAGGCCAAAAAACGTGTAATCCTGAAAAACTATGCTGACACCATCGAAGCCCTCTACCAAAGACACAAGTAACTTGGCCGGCATTGGTTTGAGCGGCCACACGGCAGACTGCTGACCCATTTTGTCTGGCCAGTACGGAACAAGCGGACTAACCCCAGAGGTAGTCCGCTTTTCTTTTCGTTCCTGATACTTATTAATTGTTTTCCTTCTTTTTCTTTAACTCCAGGGCGGTCTTGAGGCCCTTCTCGCGGATGACTTTCAGCTTCAATCCGGTTTCAGTGAGTTTAAAGAACCGTTTACCGTACTTGCGCAGCATTCTGGGGTTGATCTCAAACCCCAGGCCCGGTCGGGTAAACGGCTGTAGATATCCATCCTTATCAGGGATAATCGGATCAATGATTCCTTCCCGGAATTCCGGTATCCAGGAGGGAGGCTCAAATGGGTATTCCAATGGCAGGTCATTCTCGGGGTCAGACAGCAAGAGGTTCCAGTTGATATAAAAACCGATTCCGTTGGTCCAGGTATGCGGAGAGTATTCCCGGTCATGCTGGTGACAGGCAGCTATCACCTGTCTCACCTGAGCAATTCCCCCGGCAAACACTGCATCCGGCTGATACTTGTGAAAGCAGTCCTTTTCAAACATGATCTTTATTTCGTCCCATCCGTAGTTCAGTTCAGCTCCGGTTATGTCGACCGGAGAAACCTTTTTCAGAGCGGCATTTCCATCATAATCACGGGAATCAAGTGGCTCCTCCAGCCATTTGATGTTGTTGTCGGCACAGGCTCTGGCAAACTCCAGGGCCCGGTTGAAATCCCAGGCCGGAACCTGATCAACTATGGAAACCAGCCATCCCTGGTTGGCATCCACCCCCAGTTCCAGTGCGTCGCCTACGCCCTTTGCAATCACTTCAATATGCCGTATATCATCTTTGAGCTCACGGTTCTTGATCCTTAATTTGGCGGTCTTGAAGCCCCTCTCCTTCATGGCTAACAGCTCTTCAACCCGGCGCTCCGGCTCATGCATCTCACCGGTCGAACAGTAAGCTGCAATGGGTCGCTTTTTACCTCCCAGAAGTTCATAAACAGGTTTGCCCTCTTTTTTGCCGATGATATCCCAGCACGCCGGTTCAATCCAGAAATTGCGCCAGCCCAGGTACCCCGCCTGTTTGAGGAGACTTTGTACCCGGTCGATGTCGGTTGGGTCCGCCCCCAGAAGGTATCCCCCCAGGAGATCCCCCAGTCCCTGTCGTTCGGTCCCCATCGAAATCCCAGCTGAATAGCCCTCAATCCCCTCGTCGGTAACCAGTTTTATGAGGGTGAAACGATTGTGCGTCTGCGGGTAGCCCGGGATCCAGGTGGGCCAAAATGTCTCCTTCAGTGGAATTGCCACATGATAGAGTTCGATGGCGGTAATCTTCATATAGATCCACCTCCTTTTAATTTTCAATCCATACGGCCTTTTTCTATTGACAGCTAAAAAACGGTCCGGCTCTCTCCGATAACAGGTAGAATTACGTTAATATCGGGATAGAGTTTTGCGGCTTTGCTGATG
Source organism: Syntrophothermus sp. UBA1445 (assembly GCA_002329495.1). GTDB lineage: Bacteria > Bacillota > Syntrophomonadia > Syntrophomonadales > DTU052 > DTU052. The sequence goes on from DCTH01000102.1 coordinate 15,093, forward strand.
AGTTGCTGGGTGTTGACGGCAGATGATATTGGGGGGAAGGTATCATCAAAGTGGTGCAGGTACAGGGATTGCGGGATCTTAACTCATAAAGTCAGGAGAACATATTCGGCTAGGTCGGAGCGTCCCTGAAAGGGTATGGTCATCACCTCGACTCCCTGGGGATAAGTCTCGGACTCATCAAAGCTTAGACTGCCTAAATGCAGCAGCTTTTTCTCCCGCACTGTTATCTCATAGACCAGGGTTTGACCCTCAAGGTACTCCTTACTGGCCGGGATCAGTTTCCGCAGGTTATTGAAGTACCTGAGCATACGTACATTCAGTAGGGTTTTGAGGATCATGGTCCTGAGTTTCTGAGTTGGCAGAGNNATGGTACGGTCAAATACTATGTGCTTGCCTTTCAGTACCTTGATGCTGAAAGGTCCAATATCAAGGCTATCCCCGGGTTTGATCGCCCGGATTTGGTTTTTGTTGACTCCCTTTTTCATCAGAGTATCCGCCGGGACCTCGTGGCAATAAACCAGGGCCCGCTTATTCGCCGTCAATACTGCTGGAACGTCAATCAAATGGTCAAAATGGCCATGGGTAATAAAAATGGTGTTGTAGGCTGTGAACCTGGAAAGGTCGGAATCGGTGTCTTGAGGATGCCAGGAACAGAATGGGTCGAAAAGCAGCGAATTATCCTCCTCGGTTATTGCAATAGAAGCCGTTCCAAACCACGTTAATTCCACTTTACCCCCCCCTTAAACCGGCCGGCCATGCCTGGAGAAATCTCATCCCGCCAGTAACTTCTATGATAATATCGGTTGAATAATTAATATAAATGTTACCATTTTGTTACTGTATTGGCCATTCATACATGAGAAATCCCATATCACTTTTACGTAATACGGGATTTATCAAGGTTTGGATTCTCGCTGATGAATTTTCGCAGTAACTAAAGGGGTTTGGACCCCAGTACATCAGGTCTCACCTATCCTTTCACATAAGCTTAAAACGCGTAATGAGAGTAGTTATAAATCCTGAGTTTCAGTAATCTCCCCATCTTCGAGCAGATAAATCTTGTCCGTGATGGCAGTCGCCTCTGACCGGCTATGGGTGACCATCACAGTGGTGATTTTTTGTGCACGAAGAATCGTACCAATCTCGTCTATCAGTTCCTGCCGGATTGCTTTATCCAGATTGGCGAATGGTTCATCGAGGAATATGACTTCCGGTTCCAGGACCAGAGCCTGGGCCAAAGCCACCCGCTGCGCCTCACCTCCGGACAGGGACCGAGCCCGCTGCCGGGCCAGGTGATCAATGTGCAGCTTTTCCAGCCAGGGGCTAACCAGTCGTTCCCGCTCCTTACGGCTAAGATTACGGAATTTGAGTCCCGTCTCCACATTCTCCATAACGGTACCGCTCAACAGCATGGGCTTCTGAAAAACCACGGCCATCCGCCGGCGCACATCAATCACAGATTGATCCTTTATTTCCCGGCCAAAATAGTATACCGTGCCTCTGGTAGGTTCCTGCAATGCGGCCATAATCAACAGCAGACTGCTTTTTCCCGCACCGTTTGGTCCCATAATACTGATTGACTCTTCCCTATTCACCGAGAAAGCCGGTATATTAAGGATCGTCCGACCTCCCAGCACCAGTTTTAGATCCTTTATCTCAATGACTCTACTCATAACCCGATCTCCGTTGCTGCAGGCTGGTCAACAGGGCAGTTACGCCATATGCCAGGATCAGCAGTATAATGCTCAACGCGATAGCTATATCAAAATTGCCTTTGGATACCTCCATAACCGTTGCGGTAGTCAGCACTCTGGTCTCACCCTTGATATTGCCTCCCACCATCTGTGAAGCCCCCACCTCGGAGATAACCCCACCAAAGCCGGCCATAACCGCAGCCAGCAGACCCAACCTGGCTTCCTTTATCAGACACCAGAGCATCTGTCTCCGGTTAGCCCCCAGGGCCAACAGGTGCAGACGCAGTCGGGGACTGATTTGCTGTACCGCGGCCAGGGNNTATCGCCTGCGCAATGATCATGGCCGCCGGGGTATAAATTATACCCAGGGATCCAAACGGGCCTGACCTCCACAGGAAGATACTCACCCATAATCCGACCACCACCGGCGGCAGACCCATTCCGAAATTAGCCAGACTGACCAGAAAGGTACGGCCCGGAAATCGGCCTAAAGCCAAAAGGCATCCCAGGGGTACCCCGATCAATACACTTATCAGCGTGGCTGTCCCTGATACCTGGAGAGTCAGCCAGCAGACTTCAATAACCTCCGGGTCCAGATTAATCAGGATTTCAAAGGCCTTGACCAGGCCGTCCCATATCAGCTCCAACTAAGATCACTCCATCACAGTTTCCCCAGGCTATTTGCCTAAATCAGCCTCATTCTTTCCGGCATCAGCATAAAACAGCGGTTGTCCATAAGTATCAACCCCGAACTGAGAGATCATCTCCTGGGTCTCATCAGCCACCATAAATTCCACAAAAGCCTTGGCTCCGTCAGGATTCATCTTGTCGGCAATAGCTTGGTCAAACTTCTCGGGGTTAACCTGCATCACATGATAGATGTTAAGCAGGGACTTCTCGCCTTCCACCATGATTTCCAGGGTGAGGTTTTTCTTCTGGGCCAGGTAAGTAGCCCGGTCAGTGAGGGTGTAACCCTTGTTCTGTTCCGCCACGTTCAGGGTCTGTCCCATTCCCTGGCCGGTTTCCTGATAGGTAGAACCCACCTCAGGCGTTACCCCGGCAGCTGTCCACAGCTTTTTCTCCATCTTATGCGTACCTGATTCATCACCACGCGACACAAAGAGACTGCCAGAATCGGAGATCTTCTTCAGGGCCTCAGCAGCGGTCGCAGTTCCCTTGATCCCGGCGGGATCGTCAGCCGGTCCGATTATTACAAAGTCATTGTGCATAACCAGTTGATAATTGATGCCGATACCGGCATCGACCAGCTTTTTCTCATCAGCCGGAGCGTGTACAAGCAGAACATCAGCCTCACCTTTTTCACCCATAGTCAGAGCAGCACCGGTTCCCACTGCAATGGTCTTAATCTTGTAACCGCTTTGCTCCTCAAAAACCGGAATTAACACATCCAACAGACCACTGTCCTGTGTACTGGTGGTTGTCGCCAGAATAATATCCGTCTTTTTCTCCACATCTCCGCCTGAAGCACAACCCATCAGACTGAACATGAATAACACCAGAATTGCCAACGATAAATACTTGGTTTTCCTAAACACTGGTTTTTCCCTCCTTAACACTTTAATATGGGTTTGACATAATACTGAAAAGTAGCCGGTAACTTTGCTCGCCCTAGGCTCCAGCCCCCAGTCCATTTAAGACAAAAAGGCCGAGCCCGCATCAAAAAGCAGGCTCAGCCCTTTAGATCTATTGGCCTGATTCACTCTCCTTTCCAAATGCGGGAGGCGCATTAGTTTCCTACGGCACCCTATCGTCCTGACCCTCATACCTGATGGCTTCAGAAGACCAGGATCGGAGAATCGAATATTAAATTATTACTCAGGTTCGACAAAAATACGAGATTCCCTGCTAACGGTTAAATTATGATACCCTTTAGTCAGAGGATTTTTGTCCTTTCAAAGATCTATTATCTTCTTTTTGTTTTCACAGTCTTATTCGAATCAGACTCAGATTGCTCCGGCATCTGGCTCTAAATCTTGCCCTTCAAGTCCTGGATCCTGTCTTCTGCCTGCCGGTTAAGAACCACATTTCCTCCCCGCCGGTTTATGGCCCGGCGAAAGAACTCTACCGCTTCCCGGTCCTCGCCAATTCTCAAAGCAAGTTCACCCAAAACCAGAGAGACCCGCTGGTCCTGCTCAATCGAGGTATCACGATTCTGGTTATAATAGGAATCTTTGAACAGCCCAAAAGCCTGTTTGGAAGCGAACTCCATCATTGGCTTATCATCCACATCGTCATATAACCAGGCCAAACGCAGCCAGACCTTGGCCTTCTTGCCAGGATCCGCTTTCCCCGCCTCCAGTGTCTGCAGCATAAGGTAATAAGCCAGGAATACATCATTAATCCCTCGTGGGCCCATGCTGTTTAAGGCCACTGTTGTCTTTAAGGTATTACTTTGCTCCCGTATACCCTTTTTATCCAACCCGGTCAACTGCTTAAATTCAGAATTGAAATTGGCGTAACAACAGTGGGGACAAACCCAGACCAGATACCAAAGCGGTTCGAATCCGGCAAACCTCTGGCGGGAATCGGGATCGACTTTCTCAATTCTTAACTTGGATGAACGAACCGCCTTTTCCTTAAAGGTATGTTCGCAGACCGGGCACGTTATCTCCCGGTCAAAAAGCAGATTATTATCACCTGTGGCATCCATTGAGTACGTCTTGTGCCCGGGTGGGAAAAGTGAGAGGCCCGCCGGCTGCACAATGACTTCAGGAGCAGGGTTATCATCAACAGTTGGTTCAATCTCCATTGTTCCGGCTCTTAACCGGCTCAGTTCTTCATTTTGTTTCCGCAGTCGACTGCTTAATCCTTTCATTATCCGATACGCGATCTGCGGTTGCTGAGCAATTACCGCTTCGAAATTGTTTTCATCTATGGTTATAACGATGGTATCTTCCAGGGACCGAATGGTCGCACTCCGCGGCACTCCCTCCAACAATGACATTTCCCCGAAGAAATCCCCCGGGCCCAGCTCGGCAATTACGAAAGGGGGACCATCCGTTGAATCCAATAACACGGCTACCCTACCCCGGAGTATAATAAACATTTCGCTGCCAGAATCGCCCTGTTTGAACAGTACCTCGCGAGCACCGTATTTCTTAAGAACTCCCAGCCGCGCCAACTGGGCTATATCTGCCATTTAAGTCCCCCCTCAACATTCTGAACCTGCCAGTATTAGTCGCAATACCATATTTATGTTATACAATCTTCCAGTTTTCAGCAATCCGTGGATTTTTCAGGCTACCTGTCTATAAATGATAACGTAAAAGTGTA